>JAEURX010000041.1 GCA_016788885.1 Nitrospira sp.
GCCCCGCCCCCGACTTGGTAAGACGGGGGCGTCTATCGCACAGACCCCAAGGAGGAAGAAATGACGGGTTCCGGAGGGTTCACCCAAACCATCGATTGGCTCGCCTTCACCCTGCCAAAAGCGGAGGTTGCTGAGGTAACCAAGCTCATCGGTGGCGACTGGTTTCAGAGTGAGACGGGCTTTCGCGGCTATCCCGTGGCGCAATTGATGACGGAAGGCAAAACGGGCGTCGGGAAACTGGGGACGGGTGCTCCTCGCAATCCCAAGGAAGTGCATGTGGATCTGTCCGCCGGAATCGTCTCCCAGTGGGATGAGACCAAATTGAAGACGGTGTTGGCCTGGATCTTTACCCAGAAGGGCCATGTGACCCGCATCGATGTGGCGCTGGACGACCGGGAGGCCTCTGTCGCAGTGGAGACCGTGCGCCTCGCCGTGGAGGCCGGACAATTAGTGAGCCGATCGAAGCAATTCAAAGTCATCCAAGCTTCCAATCATCGTGAGGGAACCCGCACTGGGGAGACCCTGTATTTCGGGTGCCCCAATAGACGCCGAAGAAGAAGACCGCCACCGCGCTTCCATGCTGGAGTGGCACGCCCTCCTGACGGAGGGATTTCAGGAAGTCCGATGGTCAATGAGAAGCAGGTGGCGGCCCCGCGCCATGTGAAATGAAGTACCTTCGTGACCATACTGCCCTGCCCCATCCCTTGCCTCTCCGCATAGGGCCTGCTTGGGCAGTATCAAAAGCCTGAGGTCTCGCGAGTTTAGTTTTGGATGGTGGGCCAGTTGAAAGTGGAGCCGCGAAGATTCATCGATACACATCACCGCGATGACCAACGGTCACGATCGTCACGGTCTTTCGATTGTCGTCGATCTCGTAGACCACTCTATACGTACCGATACGGATTCGATAGAGTGGAGCCCCCACCAGCTTTTTACTCCCTACCGGGCGGGGATGATTCGATAGCTTAACAATCGCCTCGTCTATGCGCCGCAGAATTGAATCGCTCAGCTGTTCAAGCTCCTTTCTCGCCGACGGCTTGATAAGGAGCTGGTACGTCACAACCGACCGGCCTTTCTGAGTTTTCTGCGGACATTTTCATACGGAACGGCCCGCTCGCTGCGACGTTCCTGCCAGCGAGCCACATCGATCACGTCCATTCGGAGATTTGGAGTGGAGAGGATCTGACGCAAGACCGCATCGCGCTCTCCTTTCGGCAAGGCCTCAAACGCCGTGACGAACACCTTGGCCGTTGCATCTGCAACTTTCATATCAGCCTCTCCTTCCTATGTGTCGCCAGAATGGCTGCCTCAAAGACTAGAAGACCCACCTATCAGGCCGCTAATGTTGTTAGAGTGCGATGGGCTAGCGAATATCACCACCCTCATTTGAGGCGCGACATCGCGCACGCGTGATGTGATTTATGGTGGTGAGTCGGCTGGGATTCGAACCCAGGACCCTCGCCTTAAAAGGGCGATGCTCTACCGACTGAGCTACCGACTCTCCAACGCACGGAGGCCACGATTTTCGGTTGGGACTCGTGGCGGGGGGATCATACCACTGACACATGACAGTTCGCTACGGCGAGTCATCGCCGCCGAAACCGCGCACTGCTTACCGTGAACGTTTCGACCGGACACGACGGCCGGCCTTAAGCGGATTGTTGAGCATGATGGTTTCGTCGCGGCGCGAGCCGGTAGAAATCATATCGATCCGGCACTCGGACAACTCCTCGATCCGCGAGAGATACCGCTTCGCTTCTGTGGGCAACTTCTTGTAGGTCGTTACGCCGGTCGTCGGAGCACTCCAGCCACGGACCCGTTCATACACCGGCTCGCAATTCGTCAACGCCAGCAAGTCCGACGGCATCTCTCGATGGATCTTGCCGTCCACACGGTAGCCGGTGCAGACCTTGAGCTCTTTACACCCATCCAACACATCCAACTTCGTCACGGCCAGCGAAGCCAGGCCATTCACTCTGGTGGCATGACGAACGATGACACTGTCGAACCACCCGCAACGGCGGGCACGACCGGTCGTTGCACCGAATTCTTTTCCGCGCTCCTGCAACCACCCGCCCACTTCGTCGGTCAACTCAGTCGGGAACGGACCGCTGCCGACACGCGTCGTATAGGCCTTGGTGATACCCATCACCGCATCGATTTTCGTGGGGCCCACACCCGTCCCCGTACAGGCACCACCGGCCGAAGAACTCGACGAGGTCACGTAGGGATAGGTGCCGAAATCCACGTCCAGGTGGGTACCTTGCGCTCCTTCAAACAGGACGGTCTTCCCGGCATCTACCGCCTTATTGACGACCAGGGTCGTATCGATGATGTAACTCTTCAATCGATCGGCATACCCCATGTACTGCTGGTATACCTTCTCCAATTCAAAACAGTCCACCTTGTGAAGCTGTTCCAACAGCCAATTGATGTCGACAAGGTTCTCTTCGAGCTTTTGCTTGAACAGCGACGGATTGAGCAGATCACCCATCCGAATCCCAATGCGCGCCATCTTGTCACCATAGGACGGCCCGATGCCGCGCCCAGTGGTGCCGATGCGTCGCACCCCTTTCGACTGCTCGGACGCTTTATCAATCGCCTTGTGATAGGGCAGGATCAAGTGGGCACGATCGCTGACGGCAAAGTTCTTCGCGATCTTCACGCCCTGTCCTTGCAAATGGTCCATTTCTTCGATCAACGCACCGGGATCGACCACGACGCCATTCCCAATCAGACACCGGGTGCCGCGATACAAAATCCCCGACGGGATCAGATGGAAAATGAACGTATCCCGTTTATTGATGACGGTATGGCCGGCATTGGAGCCCCCCTGGTACCGCACAACCAGATCGGCATCCTTGGCAAGGATGTCGACGATCTTCCCTTTGCCTTCGTCGCCCCATTGGGACCCGATGATGACGAGATTCGCCATTGTTCGCTGCCTCTGTTCCTTCGTTGCCTGCTGTACTCGAAAAAAAAGCCCTGACCGCGTGCTGATCAGAGCCGGAAGGGCATCATGGTAGGATTCGCCTCTTGGTTTGTCAAGCAGCGTTTTCAAGGCACGGGCTGCCGTACCGTTTTCTGTGCGCATCCCGTACCTCCCTTTGTAGGGAAGGCAAAAGCACTTGGGTCTTCACTGCGCGCATTGAGCGGGCACATTCCGATCGTGCGAGTTCCACACTCCCGTGCTCCTATTCCCGAGGAGGCGATGCTCTGTCTCCCTAATTCCTGCGCGTGTCCAACAAGGGCTTTCCGAAGCCGCGTGTTGCGGGAGCACAAAAGGAGGAACGAGCGTCGCCTCCGTACCACCCTTTTCTTGACTGACAAAAACCGGCCATGCTAGATTGCAGAGTTACATCTGCACCCGTGCTCGTGTTTTCCGGTGCCTGTGCACATACAGATGCAAGCTTGCGTGGGGCTGTGGCGCAGTTGGGAGCGCGCGTGAATGGCATTCACGAGGTCGCCGGTTCAATCCCGGCCAGCTCCACCAAATCAAGCTTGTCCGACCAACACTCCGAATGTGTGCGGGGATACCCCATCTCGACCAGCCTCGGCGTAGCCGACAGCCGGCGCTTCCCTGAACGCTGACGCTCCGTAGCAGGGACCTCGCCAGACTAATCACCCCTTACACCGAGTCACACTGCCCCATGCTTCAGCTCGAATCCGTCCATAAACAATTTTCGACCAAAGTCCTGCTCGAAGGAGCCACCGCCCACCTGCGCCCCGGCGCACGCGTGGGACTCGTGGGCCCGAACGGAGCCGGAAAGACCACGCTCTTTCGGATGATCCTGGGCGAGGAGTCTCCCGACAAGGGCAACATTCGCAAACGCCCGCGATTGCGCATCGGCTATCTCCCGCAGGAGTTGGAAACGATCGTCGGAAAAACCGTGCTCGATGCCGTCCACCGGGACATCTACCCGGAGCATGAGGCCGAGCGAATCCTCGCTGGTCTGGGATTTTCGGAAGCCGACTTTGCCCGGCCGCTCGAAAATCTCTCCGGCGGCTACCGGATGCGAGTCGCACTGGCACATTTGCTCCTCTCGAACCCCGATGTGCTCATGCTGGACGAGCCGACGAACCACTTGGACAAACCCACTCAGCGCTGGTTTGAACGATTCCTGCTTGATTCGAACCTCACGCTCCTGGTGATCAGCCACGATACGAAATTCCTCGACGGCATCGCCACCCACATCTGGGAACTCCGCGATCGCACACTGCAGGAATACCGCGGTAACTACACCAAGTTTCAAGAGCTCCGTGCAGCCAGGGATGCCCAGATCGAAGCGGCCGCGAACCGCCAGAGCAAAGAAGTGGCCCGCGTCCAAAACTTCATCGACCGCTTTCGGTACCAGGCGAATAAAGCCAAACAGGTACAGTCGCGCATCAAGCAACTGGACAAGGTCAAGCTGATCGAGCGGCAACGCGACACCAGGCGCGTGCGCTTCAAGTTTCCCCTGCCGGCCGCCAGCGGTCGACACGTGCTGGAACTCAAAGGCGTGGCCAAGAGTTACGGCGAGAAGATCATTTACCGGTCTCTGAATTTCACGGTGGAACGCGGGCAACGCATCGCGCTGGTGGGAGAAAATGGCGCCGGCAAGAGCACGTTGCTCAAGATGCTCGCCGGAGTGTTGCCGTTCGAAAAGGGGTCACGCCACGTCGGACACGGAGTCACGCTCCACTACTTCGCCCAGCATCAGGCCGAATCGTTGACCCCGGACGACACCATCCTGGAGTCCCTCGCCGAAGTCTCCGCTCAGGCGGAAACGAATTTTCTCCGCGGCATTGCCGGTGCTTTTTTGTTTTCAGGCGACGACCAGAAGAAACCCATCAAAGCCCTCAGCGGAGGCGAGCGCAACCGCGTAGCCCTGGCACGCATGCTGGTGGAACCCGCCAATACCCTGTTACTCGACGAGCCGACCAATCACCTCGACCCCGCGTCGGTGGATATGCTGACCGACGCCATGACGGATTTTCCCGGCACCATCATTTTTATTTCGCACGACCCCACATTCCTCGCCCGCGTCGCGACGCTCATCGTGGAAGTGGACGACGGCCAGGCCAAGAATTATCTTGGTGACTACGAATATTATTTATGGAAAAAGGCACAGGAGTTCGAGTCGATCAAGGAAAGCAGCGCGGAACTCGCCGCCGCCAAGGCCGACAAGTCCGCCGGCCCCACGAAGGCCATGGCCTCGCAAGTGCAACCGAAATCTCAGGGCGGTGAACGGCGCGACTTGAGCAAAACGCAGGCACGCCTCGAGAAGCAGGTCTCACGCGCGGAATCCGAAATCGCCTCTATGGAAAGTAAGGTCAAGGCGCGCGAGCAGGAACTGGCCGATCCCGAACTCTATCAGGAATTGGGTCGGTGGAGCGAACTTCAGCGGGAACAGGAAAGTTGGAAAAAAGAGCTGGAGCGTCTCACGGCTCGCTGGGAATCGTTGTCGGAAGAACTGCAAGAGGTTCGGGAAAAACTGACGGCAGCCGGTTAGGTGCCCGACTTCAACGTCTCTTCAAGATAGTAGTACAGCCAGCGGTTCTTTTCTTTCGTCACCAGATCATCCCACACCACCCCAAGCAACGTTCCCTTCTCCCAGGGTTTGGCCCAGGCCACTGTGGCAGTCAACTTCTCCTGCTGCTCGACCAGATCGGGATCCAGGAACGCCAACGACACGGTGATCTTTGCACCGATCGGCAGGGTTTCCTTGGAATGGAGGCCTGCACCGATTTTATTGACGTTGTTGAGCACCGCCGTAAACCCCTTGGCGCCGCTCTGAGGCGAGACCAGGGCCGACCCGACCAGGGTCGCACGGACATACTTCCGGCGTTCGGTGACACTCTCGGCTGAATGAGACTGACGCGGCATCGGCACCTCGGCGCCCAGTATAACCGGAACAGCAGGTTTGTCTAGCCCCTTTCTTCGTCGTCGGACGTCCGGGGACGATAATATCGCGCCCCCTTCAGCGAATCGGGAAGATGGCTTTGGTCACCGCGTGCTGCCGGATCATCATGCACATATCGATACCCCTGGCCATACCCGATGTCTTTCATCAGTGAGGTCACCGCATTTCGCAGGTGCAGCGGCACGCCAAGATTGCCATATTGCCGAGCATCACGACGGGCCTCCTGCAGCCCCACATACGACGCGTTATCCTTCGGGCATGAAGCCAGATAGGTCGTCCCATGCGCCAGGTTGATCTGCGCCTCGGGAAGGCCCACGAACTCCACGGCCTGGGCGACAGCATTGGCAACCAGCAGCGCCTGGGGATCGGCATTGCCGACATCCTCCGACGCAAAAATCACCATACGGCGAGCGATGAATCGAGGATTTTCTCCCCCTTCCAGCATTCGCGCCAGCCAATACAACGCCCCATTCGGATCTGAATCGCGCAGACTCTTAATGTAGGCCGATACAAGATTGTAATGCTCCTCCCCCGATTTGTCATAGCGCAGGGATTGCGCGAGCAACGCGGTATCCAGGAGGCGTTCGTCGATGGTTCTTGTCCCATCCCGGCCCTCCGGAGTCTGACCGGCCACAAACTCCAGCGTAGTCAATAAACTCCGCGCATCACCATTGCCGAATGCGATCAACCGTTCACGGGCCGCAGGCTGTACGGTCAGTCGGAGGGAACCCAGACCGCGCTCGAAATCGGCAACGGCACGGTCAAGAATCACACCGAGCGCCTCTGCCGTCAGCGGCTTGAGCACCACCACGAGCGAGCGGGAGAGCAGGGGCGCGATCAGTTCAAAAGATGGATTTTCGGTGGTTGCCCCGATAAGTACGACCGTCCCGCGCTCGACATGAGGCAAAAAGGCATCTTGTTGTGCCTTGTTGAAGCGGTGAATTTCGTCCACGAAGAGCGTGGTCGCCCGCCCCACGGCTCGCCGCTGCTCCGCAGCCTTGATGATCTCGCGCAGTTCCGGAATACCTCCGGTGACGGCCGAGAACGGCACGAACTGCGATTTCGTGTATTGCGCGACCAGCCCCGCCAAGGTGGTTTTTCCGCAACCCGGCGGCCCCCAGAAAATCACGGACGACAATCGATCCTGCTCAATAGCTTGTCGCAGCGGGCGCCCCGTCCCCACCACATCATCCTGCCCCACCAGATCATCGAAGTGTCGAGGACGCAGGCGTTCCGCCAACGGCACCCTCCCTGCAGGCACCGATGTCCGAGGGACAGCAAAAAGATCACCTGTGGAATCATGGGCTGACATCATCGCTCCCCCTCAAGACGACGAGTGCATTCTATACGCCGCACCGGAATCACCGCAAACCGCAGTCCTGCAATTCAGCAACCTCTTGATTCTCCCACCGGGCAGTGCTACGAACGACTGCGCAACTGCCACATCAAGGACTTCTCGATGTTTTTCCACGCCCATGGTATCCGGCTCGCGTACGATGACCACGGGATGGGTGTCCCAGTCGTTTTTCTCCACGCTTTTCCGTTGAATCGCTCCATGTGGGCGCCACAAGTGGCGACACTCTCGTCGCATTTCAGAACCATCACGCTCGATTTCCGTGGCCACGGCGAGTCGGATGCGCCGCTCTGGTCGTTTTCCCTCAACCACTATGCCGATGACGTGGCTGCCCTCCTCGATCACCTGGCCGTTCCTCAAGCCATTCTGGTGGGACTCTCCATGGGAGGGTATGTCAGCCTCGCGTTCTCTAGACAACACCGCCATCGCCTCCTGGCCTTGGTATTGGCGGATACCCGAGCCCAAGCGGATAGTCCAGAGGGTCGCACTGGACGTTTCCATCTCGCTCAGACTGCCTACGGGAAAGGGGCCGGCGCCGTGGCGGACATCATGCTGCCGAAACTGCTCGGCGCAACATCGCTTCAGCACAAGCCCGACTTGGTGGAGTACATTCGCCAAACGATCCAGCAGACACCGGTGAGCGGCATCGTGGTCGACCTGATGGCCATGGCAGACCGTCTCGACTCGGTGGCACAGCTCCAGGCCATCACCTGCCCGACGCTCGTGGTGGTCGGCCAAGAAGACTTCACCACCCCCCATGCCGATGCGGAGTTGATGGCGCGCGAAATCCCCGGTGCCCGGCTAGCCGTCATACCAGCCGCCGGACACGTGAGTAATCGCGAACAACCTGAGGTCTTTAACGAAGTGCTGCGGGGGTTCGTCGAGGGTCTACAGAAATCACACGAAGCATGAGCGACTAGTTTCCGTCTCTCACACTACTGCCGCGAATCAACTTCAAGAACTCTTCCCGCGTCTGCTGTTGAGTCCGAAAGACGCCTAGCATCGAACTGCTGACCGCCACGGTATTCTGCTTCTCCACGCCTCGCATCATCATGCAGAGGTGCCGGGCCTCCATGACTACCGCCACGCCATGCGCATTCAACTTCCTCTTGAGCGTTTCAGCGATCTGCACGGTCAAGCGTTCCTGCACCTGCAAGCGCCGGCTAAATGCATCGACGACTCGCGGAATCTTGCTGAGGCCTACGACTTTCTTGTTCGGCAGATAGCCCACATGACACTTGCCGAAGAACGGGAGCAGGTGATGTTCGCACATGCTGAAGAAATCGATATCTTTGACAATCACCATCTCATCGTACTCGATGGGGAAGAGCGCGCCATTGAGCAAATGATCGATATCCTGGCGGTATCCCTGCGTCATAAAGCGCATGGCCTTGGCGACGCGCTTCGGCGTATTCAGCAGTCCGTTGCGGTCGGGATCTTCCCCCACCTCTACGAGGAGTTGCGTCATCAGCCCTTCGATCGGATCCTGACTGGCCGCCTCATCGGCCACCTTCGACCGCCTGGCGCGGGACCCGGAAACCACTTTAGCCATGCCTCACTCCATCTTCTGCCCGCGCATGTTCTGCGGACCCGGAATATTCGAAGTAGTTGTCTCGCGTCTCGATCACACCCACCTTGACAAGCCGCCCCGACGGAACCTCGTTCACGAGCAGATCCCAGATCAACAGCACCAGATTTTCGCCGGTCGTAGTCTGGCTGGTAAACCCTGAATCAAGGTTTAAGTCCTGATGGTCGAAACGCTGCACGACGATCCGTTCAACCACGGCATCCAGCTTCGACACATCCAACACCTGGTGGGTGCGTGGATCAATGTCGCCCCGGACGGAGACGAAGACCACGTAGTTATGACCGTGCCCGTTGGGATTGTTGCACTTGCCGAAGATGGTCCGGTTTTCTTCCACCGACAATTGATCGGTATGCAGACGATGGGCGGCGCAAAACCGATACCGCCGCGTGACGGTGGCCTGTGACATCCGGACGACACCCCCGACAAATCGACACAACGAACAAGCCGGGAGGGCTACCCGTTAGGAAGGGAGCCACTCCCGGCTTGATGGTTCACTCAATACACGACACTCCGGCTGTAGAACCGGAACTCTTACGCACTGAAGGAGCTGCCACACCCACAGGTGGTCTTCGCTTGGGGATTCTTGATGGAAAATCCCGATCCCTGCAAGCTATCGACATAATCCACTTCCGCCCCCTGCAGCAGCGGTGCGCTCTGGGAATCCATGATGACCTTCACGTCACCCTTCTCAATGACCGTATCGTCGTCGGCCATTTTCGACTCGAAAGCCATCCCGTACTGATATCCGTGACAGCCTCCGCCACGGACATAAATCCGCAGCCCGACGACATCTTTTTCTTCGGTCATGAGTTCTTTTATCTTCTGCTCGGCCAATTGCGTAATCGTTACCATCGTTGTTCCTCCTTCTGGGCTACGTGTTCGGCACGTTGTCTTACTCTACCATCTTGCGGGAGCTTACGGAAGCCCGCCCCCTTTTTTCTCAACCTGATTCGGGGAACCGGTCGTCGCTTGCGCCCATTTGGTCTCGGGAACCCTGACCACGACGTCACCCAGCACCCGTGCCTGGCACCCAAGCCGATGCCACGGTTCGGACAAGGCTTCCCGGTCCAATAAATCCTGTTCGTCAAAGTCGATCTCGGACAGATTATTCCCGCCTGTCTGGACCTCAACTCGGCATGTCGTACACGATGCATTGCCGCCGCAATCGTGATTCAGTTGGAAGCCGAGAGCCTTGGCCGCCTCCAACAACGTGAGATTCGCGTCGACCTTCCCGCTTCGTCCCTGGGAATGAAGAAAACTCACATGCGGCATCCCAGGGCCTCCTCAGCTATTCGCACCAGCCCCGGTCCGCGCAGGCTGATAGGGACAGCGCTGCTGCCGAATGTGCTCTTCAAACTCATGCTGGAACAATCGGAGACTGCTCTGCACCAAGACTGCAGCACCGGTAATGAGCGTGCAATACCCCGTCCCCTTCACAAATCCGCAGAGCTGCAGCAGTGAATCCAAGTCCTTCCGGCTGCCCTCGCCCCGTTCGATCTTCTCGACCAGTGTGGCAAGGTTGATCGTACCCATCCGGCACGGGGGACATTGTCCGCAACTTTCACCCTTGAAGAAATTGGAATACTTCAGGGTTGCCGCCACCATGCAGGTGGCATCGTCAATCACAATGGTCCCGGCCGAACCAAGCCCGGTCCCGGCCTTCTTGAGCGAATCGAAATCCATCGGCAAATCCAGCTGGTCGGCCGTCACCATCGAGAACGCCGGGCCACCGGGAAACACCGCTTTGATCTTACGTCCATTCGGAACGCCTCCGCCGCAGGTCTCGATCAGATCCCGAATCGTGATGCCCATCGGCATTTCGTACACGCCAGGCCGATTGACCGAACCGCTGAGCGAGAAGAGCATCGTCCCCGGGCACTTCTCGGTCCCAACCTGCGTGAACCAAGCAGCCCCGTTCTTCAAAATCTGTGGAATGTTGCACAAGGTTTCAACGTTGTTGACCAACGTCGGTTTCCCGTAGAGGCCGAAATCCGTCGGGTAGAACGGAGGCTTCTGCCGAGGCATCGCCGGACGCCCCTGCATCGACTCCAACATAGCCGTCTCTTCGCCCGCCACGTAACTGCCGTGACCGGAAAACACCTCCAAATCCAGATCAACACCCGTGCCGAGAATATTCTTCCCCAGCAGGCCGCGCTCACGCGCCTGAGCAATCGCTTTCCTCAGATTCGCTTCTTCTTCCTCATATTCATGATTCACATAGATATAGGACGCCTTGGCGTTGACGGTTCGCGACGCGATCAGGCAACCCTCGATCAATTGATGCGGGATATGCTTGAGGAGATGACGGTCTTTGAAGGTCCCCGGCTCATGCTCACCGGCATTGCAGACAAAGTACCGTTCCTGCACCCGATGGTTCAGCACCTTGTCCCACTTGATCCCGGTTGGGAAACCGGCTCCGCCCCGTCCACGCAGACCGGCTTTTTTGATTTCTCCAACGACGTCAGCCGGCGTGAGGTCCTTCAAACACTTTCGCCAGGCGTCGTAGCCGCCGGTCTTGAGGTAGGGATCGATTTCCCAAGGCGCCCCGTCAAGTTTCTGCAATACCCGTGGTTGAGGTAGGGTCACGTTGTTCCCTTTCGGGGGTTATCGCCCCCAGGTTAGCAGGTAGCTACTATACGGCTGCTCTTCAAGAGGCGTCAAGCCACGTTCGCCTGATTAGGCCTCAATCTCAATCAGTTAGGCCTGATAGACCTACACCGGCTCGGCCCAAAGGCTCGCCGAGGTCCGCCAGTAACTCCCGGCAAGGATGACAGCAAGAAAAAGGGGACTGATCACCCTTTCGGACAACCAATCCCCAACATTTCCGTCACAGACCTTGCTACTTCAGGTGGCTTCCCGCGCCCATGAAGAACAGCATCGGAATGGACAGCAGGAAGTTGATCCGCGAGGCATACAAGGCGGTCTTACCCCACTGGGCCATCTCCGGCGGAGCCGGCGTCCCCTGCGCGGCAGCGGCCACTGCCGCGATCACCTTCTTCTGATTCGGCCAGATCACTCCATGCACGTTTCCCATCATGATGATACCGAGCAGCCCGCCGATCCCCAGAGCGATGGCCCCGGTCCCTCCCTTCGCATAGAGGTAGCCATAGAGCACGATCCCCGCAAGAACGGTGACCGTGGCGCCATGGCGGAACCAGTTCAGTGCTGCAGGCATCAGCTTCGGGATGACGATGTTCTTCGTCGGTCCATCCAAGCTCTTGAGAAAGCCCGCATTGATCAGGTTGAAGAAATACAACAGTCCGATCCAGGTAATCCCGGCCAGGAAATGAACCCAGCGAACGACCAGTCCGAACCAGTCGGCCTCGCCCGCGCCCACTCCCGCCATCCCTAGATAGACGACTATTAATCCGACAGCGAGCGCAAGACCAGCGCCCAATGTCTGATACGGATCCTCCAGAAATTTCATACGCCCCCCAACTGTAACGGTTTACTGCCAGCCACGTTCTCTACTGTAGGCTGCCGAGGCTTGTCAAGAACCGGCGCGCCCTATCGCACTGAAGCCTGTGGCTAGGCCGTCAGCAAACGATCGACCACCGCACAGAGCTCTCGCACGGCATCCGCAGAGGCCTGTAACGCGCGGCGCTCCTCGGTCGTCAGATCGTATTCCACAATGGACTCTCCACCGGCGCGCCCCAAGGTCACGGGCACACCGACAATGACGCCCTTTAATCCGTATTCCCCTTCGCACAACATCGCACAAGGCAGCACCCGTTTCTGATCGTTCATGATCGACTCAACCATATCCACCGCCGCGGCGGACGGCGCATAAAACGCGCTACCGGTCTTGAGCAATCCCACAATCTCCGCCCCGCCGTCTTGCGTCCGCTTGATCAACGCGGCCAGCCGCTCCTGCGACAACCGGTCGGTGATGGGTGTGCCGGCCACCGTCGTTTGCCGCACCAGCGGGACCATCGTGTCCCCGTGCCCGCCTAACACCATCGCCTGCACATCCGTCCCGAAGACATGCAATTCCTCCGCAACGAAGGACCGCAGTCGTGCGGTATCCAGCACCCCTGCCATCCCGAGCACGCGCGATTTCGACAGCCCGCTGACCTGGCGTGCCACATGCACCATGGCGTCCAGCGGATTCGTGACGAGCAGCAGAATAATATTCGGCGAACGAGACACCAATTCCTGCACAACCGACCTGACGATCTTGGCATTCGTCGCCAACAGTTCATCACGGCTCATTCCTGGCTTGCGAGGGATCCCCGAGGTGATCACGGCGATGGACGACCCTGCAGTCTCGTCGTAACCGTTCGTCCCGACAACTCTGGTGCTGTAGCCGCATACCGGGCCGGCCTGGGTAATATCCAACGCCTTTCCCTGGGGTATCCCCGGGACAATGTCGACGAGCACGACCTCGTACGCATCCTTCTCGGCCAACCGCTGCGCGACCGTTCCCCCGACATTCCCCGCACCCACTACCGTAATCTTTGGTCGTCCCATCATCCCACCTCGTGAAGCGTGAAACGTGAAACGTCAGGCGCAAAGCCCCCTTTGCACCTACCGTTTACCCTTCACGCGTGTTCATGACCCGTCCAGCCACCGACCTTGAAATTGATCGTGCAGACGAAATTGTCCCCGTCATAAAAATTCACTTTGATTTTCTTCTTTCCATACGTCGCCGCGAGAAACGCTTCCGGCGCGTCCACCAGTCCCTGATAGCCGCCCGGTGGATATTCGCCGAGTTCGTGAAACACCACGATCATGCCGGCCTTCACTTCCTCCAAAAGCTTGGCCGTACAACGCGGGTAAATTTCCCAGAACTTTGCGTCGATCTCTTCCCGCGTCGGCTCAGGCCGTTCTTCGCCCGGCTTGATGTTTCGATTCGCAAATTTCGCCTGCCGCCGGACATAGGGATACTGATGTCCCGTGAACAGCTTGTACAGCCAGGGCGGTACAGTCGGTCGTGGTGACTGTTCAAACATCGTGACTATGCTCCAATACTGAACATCCGTTGGACTGACCGGTCAGGCGGTCAGCCGATGGTAAATCCTCGGCAGCTTCTCCGGCAACCCCTCGACACGATCAATCACGACGTACCGTACGTCCCCGTACATCCGCCGCAGATACGGGTCCGCCTGCTTGTCGATGGTGATGCAGACCGGCTCGATGCCACTCGCGCGGGCTTCCCGCAACGCCATGCGTGTGTCCTCCAGCGCGTATTCGTCTTTATAGCCGTCGTCCAGGGGGCGCCCGTCGCTGATGACCACCAGTAATCGCGTCTTGGCCTGACGGGCCAGCAACTTACTCGAAGCATGCCGGATCGCGGCCCCGTCACGATTTTGTTGGAGCGGAAGGATCCCTCCCAGTTTGGCGCCCGCTCGTCCGGTTACCGGCTCATCGAAGCCTTTGATCACCACAAAATCGACCTGATGCCGCCCCTGTCCCGAATACCCATAGACGGCGAATTGGTCGCCGATTGCAGTCAGCGCCTCGCACAGCAACACAAGCCCCTGCTTTTCAATGTCGATGATTCGCCGTCCTTCGTCTACCTGTCGACTGGTGGACCCGCTCAGGTCGACCAGGAAGGCTGCGGCCACCTCGCGCTCCCGCTTCTCCCGCCGCACATAGATCCGTTCCGATGGCTCGATCCCTGCCTTCAGATCGGCAAGCCGGCCGACGAGGGCATCCATGTCCAACTCTTCCCCGTCTATTTGGCCGGGAACGCGCCGGAACCCTGGGGGACGCAGACTCTCAAAATACCGCCTCAGCAGCCGGACCGGCCCCCGTTGGGCGGCCAAGGTCTCTTCCACAAACTCGGAGGCTCCCTCGACCGCGTCCCGTTCGAACACACGAGACCAGTTCGTGCGATAGTCCTGAATAGCGGCATCCCACTCGTGGTACCGCACCGCCCTCACCGCCCCGGCGTGCTCATCTTGCGGTTGGCTTCCCTCGCCTTCTACCGCCAACATCTCTTCCACCATGGTCGGCGGGCGTCGCCCGGCAACCAACATCTCCTGCGACGTTTGTTGTGATCGTGCCGTGCCCGCACCCGACGACCCACCGGAGTCGCCGGCTAAACCAGCGCCACCCTCGCTGTCACCCTGGCCAGACGGTGCACGATCATCGGAAGCCGAGTCAGTTCGATCTCGGACCAGATTAGGATCCATCGCGCCGCGATAGTCCCAGTTGTCCATAGGCCGATACGTATCGGACAGGTCTTCCGAGGACTTAGGAGCAGGGATCGATTGTTCCGGGGCCTCCGCCTCATCAGAACTCGGGATGGCTTCCCGGCGAACCTTGAGCAACTCGTCCATCCGCACATACAACCGATCGGCAAGTCGCACCGCCTCCTCGGCACTCGCGTGGGAATGAAAAATGTTCTGACAGAGCTCCCAGAGCTCAGTGACCTCGCGCTTGACCGGATCAGGTATCTGAACGGCGTCTGCCTCGACAGTGGACAGCAGGAGGAGCTGGTCGACGACCATCTCTCGGACCGTCATCCCATGCGCCAGACCTCGAACAGTCACCGCGTCTTTGGCAATCACGGCCAAATCCCGGCTCAATCCCGGATATTCGGCACGGAGCAGATACTCCACCCTAGCATCCTCGACAAGGGCCCAGAGATCGCGGATCAGCCCTGGCTGGGGATACCGTGCGAAGACATCTCCCAAGGTGCGGGCTTCCGCTGAAACCCTGCGACCATATCGTCGCGTGAGCGCTTCGGTAAGGTCCTGCAATCGGGCGATGGGCAAATCGAATGTGCCGAACTCAAGATGGCCGGCTTCGTGTGCCGCCATCACCAGATAGAGTCGCACATTGTCCTCATACGTCGGATACCGCCTGACAATCGAGGGAAGCCCGATACTCCGACCGTCTTCACTGACCGTAGCGCGAACCATCGGCTGGGCCGATTCAAGCGCATGAGGGAGATCGTGAATTCGCACATCCCGGCCGCAGAGCGCCTGAGCAAACAGATTTACGCGTCGGGCGATCTGTCGCAGCGGCACACCACTCATCGCCTGGGACACTGCGCCCAACGCCTTCTCCGACTCCATCGCAAAATACGCCCGGCCCCCGTCCAGGCTGTATTCCAACACCTCCATGCCCGAGGCAAACCAGGCCTGGAACTTTTCCAGGGCCCCGTCACCGGAGCCAATCAAGGCGATCAACTCAGGACAGCGCCGCAGATAGGCCAGGGCTGTATCGGCGTCACGCTCGGCGACCAACATCCCATAGCGCAACATCTGCGCCCGCCATTCGTCACTCGGCAAGCCCCGAAGGATTGCAGGCGCCTCAGCCAACGCCGCAATGCCGGCTTCCGGCGAGCGCTCAGCCATCTGTGCCCCAAGACGAATGACGTGATGGCGCTGCCCCGAGTCGGCAATGTCCTTCAAGATGGAGGGACTCGTCCGGTAAAACTCCAACGACCCCAAGTAGTCCGGCTTGCCGAGGCTGTTGTCGACGATCAACTTCATTCCGAACCGCACCCAAGGCCGCACCACCTCCGGCATCAATACAGGAGCGATCGAGGGAATCTGCCGGATATATTCCACCGCCAAGGCAAAGTCCGTCTCCGCTAATTCACAGGCCAGGTCCAGCCAAGTGGGCCAGTCTTCCGGCGGCAACACCCGGATGACCTCCGGCGCAATCCGCATAAACTCCACCGCCACATTGGCTTGTCGATCGGCAAGTTCCAGCCCTGCCGTCAGTACGACCTGTCGCTGAGCGGGTTCGAGCAAACCCAGGAGGAGCGGACTCTCCTTGAAGAATCGCAGGGCCAATGCCCCGGAGTCCGCAGCAAGGGCCACACCCAAATCGAGCCAGGACAATACATCGGCGAGCAGGTCCCGCCGCTGGAGTTCCGCCAGGGCATCAATCGCTCCCTTCGCCGCTTTCGGAGCCTCATCCGTAAGCTCTTCCAGCAGCACCAACACGCCGTCCACGGTATCGGGCCTGCGAGACGACTGGGCGACGGCGGTCACCACTGCCAAGGCAGAATCGGGCCCCAATTGGTCGGCCAGCAGGTCAAGAAGTTGTTGGGACGCACGCCCAGACGCCATGGTTGAAGAGTCCGTTTTAAGGGAAGTCGTGGATTGTAAAGGACACAATTTCGCTTGTAAACTGTGTCCGGCCGAGTGGGACGCGGAGTGACCGGCAGACTTTTACCTGGACGAGTGGAAGGCGGGGGACGGAATGGCTGAGCCAAGCAAAGAAAGTCTCGAAAAAATGTGGAAGTATGTCAAAGGCTTCGCCGAAAAGAGCGGCACGAGCATGCATCCGAATCCGGCGGTCACCAATGCCGTCGTCCTAGGGCTGGCCGCGCACATCGACGAATTGGGCAAGCCTCTCTGCCCCTGCAACTTCTATCCGGACAAACAAGCCGAAGCCAAGTTGCGGCGCTGGATGTGTGCCTGCGACGAAATGCAGATCTATAAATACTGCCACTGCCTGCTCTTCGTGAACGAGGAGGGGATGCCCATCACAGAATACCTGCCCGAGGACCACGAAGGACGCCAATGTTATGGCCTTGTTCCCGACCCGACTCCGGAGAAGGGCCGAGCACTCCGACACAAGGCGTTGCCCATGGCAGCCACAGACTCCACTCCCGCCTCTCCCTCGGAGCCCTCGGTCTAGTCGTGGGCAGAGGCGGCTGGTTCCAATGCCCACGGGTCCCGATCCCCACGCACTGGATCCTGTTCGTCCTGCTCTCCGCCATCACGACAGGGTGTCTCCACACGATGGAGGCGATCGATCCGCGTGCCTTACCGGTGACCAGCCCCTCCGGCCGACTGCTCCATGAACACGTCTCCTTCTTAGCCAGCCCAGACCTTGCCGGTCGCCAACCAGGCAGCATCGGCAACCGCCAGGCTGCACAATACATCGAGGACCAGTTTCGCGCGGTCGGCCTGCAACCACTCCCCTCCCTCGGCGGTTATCGGCAGATCATTTCAGCCCGGATGGGCGACAATATCATGGGCGCCATCCCGCCGACTGCCCACACTCACCACACGCACTGGATTGTGATCGGCGCCCATTATGACCATCTGGGCTATCCCTTCCTTGGGGCCGACGATAACGCCTCCTCCATCGCGATCCTGATTGAAACGGCCAGAAACCTTCCACGCCTCTCGCACTACGGCATCCTGTTCGTGGCCTTCAACAGCGAGGAGTCTCCGTACTTTGGCACCGCCGACATGGGCTCACAGTTTCTCTTTCATCACTTGCCCCCGGAAATCGGCCACACAGACAACCTTCATGCCGCGATCATCATGGACCTGATGGGAGGCGTGCATTGGACGCCGCTCAAGAATGCCATCTTTGCCACTGGAGCGGAGAAAAGCCCGGCATTCTATCAGCACGTCACCCGCACGTCGGTTCCATCCCTCACCGTCTTCCCGGTCGGAATCCACCTCGTCGAAGAAATTCCCGATCACGGACACAAGGCCTTTAGCGACTATGACGTGTTCCGCAACCATCAGATTCCATTCCTCTTTCTGTCCGCCGCGCGCTCACCCCGCTACCACACAGCAGGCGACGTCGCCAGCACGCTCCACTATGATCGAATGGCCGCCACGGTTGAGTGGCTGCGTCAGCTCCTGGCACAGATGGGGCAGGACGAGGCCGTATATACATTCGACCCGCATCGAGTGGAGTTCGCCGATGAAGTCGCCTCATTCCGCGGCATCGCGGAGCAGGCGATTCACGAGCACACACTCATACCGGGAACGTCACGCTGGTCGTTGAGGAAACTGAAGCAGGATGTTGAGTGGCTGCGGGCAGTGGATGGATCCGCGCCCACTCGACAACAGTTGGATCGGATGGAACGGATTTCTATTCGGATCCAGTGCTTGATCGCCGATTATTCGGGGTGCTTTACCTTTTAACCGATCGAGACGTCAAACCCGGGCCGACCTGATCATTGCCACCCTTCGGTCTCGTATCCCTTTTCCTTCAAGCACCGTTCAACGAACGCGGCATACTCCTGCCCAGGCTGAAGTGGCTTGTAGGTTCCCGCCAGCAGGCCTAATACTGTGCCGACTGCACCCCCTGCGGCCGCGCCGATAGCAATTCCGGTAGGCCCGCCGACCAACCCGGCAGAAGCCCCCACCGCCGCCCCGCCAATGAGCCCAAGAGTCGCGCCGGCACCAACGTTCCCGCTGCGGTTCGTCCCATGTGCTAAGCCAGAGCGTTCGGCTTTCAGGCCGCACACGGCTGCCTCGCGCTCCGCCTGATCTTTTCCATGAAGCTGCAAATAGGTGGTCGACTTGAGAATCGGCTCTGGGCCTGCGCAGGCGACTACAGCAAGTATCATGAGACCACTGATGCCTTGAGCGCCCCGCTCCCCGATCCGCGCCAAACTAGAGATGCGCCGCTCCCGCCTGGCATACACGTCATTCTGCATAGGGCCTCCCATCGCTCTCCCCTACGGTCGCGTTGGACCTGTCTCTTTGAGCCTCATTCGAGTCGAAGTTGTGCGCGCACCTGTTCCGCGGAACGGCCCTTCACCAATACTCGTTTCTGACGACTTCCCGCCCCGCTAAGGATGACGACCGCACTCGGCGGAACCTGGCACAGCCGGGCAAGAAACCGGCACAACTCTTCGTTCGCCACCCCGTCAGACGGCGGCGCCGCCACACGAATCTTCACCGCGTGCCCGTGTAGCCCGACACACTGCGTCTGGGAAGCTTTTGGCTGAACATGCACCGCAATAACGGCGCCCTCGGGAGTGGTACGAATGATGTCTTCCGCGATGGGAATCTGGCGCGTCCGCTGAGGATCAGTGCTGCTCACGACGTGCTTACGGACCAGGGGCCACAGCCGGCACCCGGTTCAGAACACTGCCTTCACGACTTCGACGATGCTGCGCAACATGTCCGGATCATCGGTGATCGGACGGGCAAGGGCCACATCGCAGGCACGCTCAGCCGGAATGCCTTGCTTGATCAACGTTGCAGCGTAAATGAGCAGTCTGGTGCTGACGCCCTCTTCGAGCCCGTGATTCTTCAGATTGCGGACTTTCCCGGCAACCTTCACGAGCCGTTGCGCGATCTCGGGGCTCACACCCGCCTCACGTTCCACAACCTGCGCCTCGATCTCCGGCACCGGATAGTCGAACTCGATGGCCATGAATCGTTGCTTGGTGCTTTGTTTCAGATCTTTGAGAATACTTTGGTAGCCGGGGTTGTAGGAGATAACCAGCATGAAATCATCGACCGCCTCGATGACCTGCCCCTTCTTCTCGATCGGTAGGAGCCGACGGTCATCACTCAGAGGATGGATAATAACCGTGGTGTCTTTGCGGGCTTCGACGATCTCGTCCAGGTAGACGATCGCTCCTTGCTTCACTCCAAGGGTGAGCGGGCCGTCCATCCATACCGTCTCCTGGCCCTTCAAGAGGTACCGGCCGACGAGATCGGACGCAGTGAGGTCTTCATGGCAAGCCACGGTGATGAGGGGCCGCCCCAACCGGTAGGCCATGTGTTGGACGAACCGTGTTTTCCCGCAGCCGGTCGGGCCCTTGAGCATGACCGGCATCCGGCTCTTGGCGGCGATGGTGAACAGCCCAACCTCGCCCCGCACGTCGGCATAAAAGGGCTCCTGTGCGATCCGATACCGGTCGATCTCTTGTTCCTGCCCTTTCGAAGCCGTCGCCATTCGCCCCTCGTTCATCGCCACACCCCTACAGTAAATTGAGTCGTCAGCACGGTGCGCCACGATAAACGGAAACGAGCAGGAAGTTCAAGCGATCGGCGTGATCGCACAGGAGAAGCCAGACGCGGTCCACCCATCAGCCGACCTTTGAGCCATCCAACACTTCACGAACCTTTTGTGCCAGTGTCGTCGGGGTGAAGGGCTTTTGCAGGAACGAATGTTCGGTATCGATGCCGCCTTTGGAGAAGGCCGGATGGTCCGGGTAGCCCGACATGTACAGCACCTTGACCTCCGGACGAACCGTCGCCAGCTTCTCAGCGACTTCAGGGCCGCTCATTTGCGGCATCACGACATCCGTGAGGAGCAAATGAATCGGCCCCGCGTGCTTGGCGCCGGTGAGCAAAGCTTCAATCCCGTGGCGAGCCTCCAACACGGTATACCCATGGAGCCGCAGTGTTTCATTGACCAACCGCCGAACCCCCGGTTCATCCTCCACCAGCAACACCGTCTCACGCCCTCGAACCGAGTCACCGCCGACGGCCACCGATTCGGCCTCCTGACTAGCGGCTTCCACACGAGGGAAGAATATTTTGAAGGTAGCACCACGACTCGGCTTGCTCTCCACTTCGATGAACCCACCGCTCTGCTTGACGATGCCGTACACGGTCGACAAACCGAGCCCCGTCCCCTTGCCCTTTTCCTTGGTGGTAAAAAATGGCTCAAACACGTGCGACTGCGTATCCTCGTCCATCCCATGTCCCGTATCGCGCACAATCAGCGCAATATAGGAGCCTGGCTCGGCGCCCATCGGCGGACGATTCCGGCGCGGGCCAAAGTGGACGTTGGCCGTTTCCACGGTCAATCGGCCGCCGCTCGGCATGGCATCACGCGCATTCACGGCCAGATTCATGATGACCTGTTCGACCTGTCCGGGATCCGCCTTCACCTGCCCTAACCCGGAGTCGAGCACCGTACACAGCTCCACGATGTCCTCGCCCAGCAATCGCCTGAGCATGCCCTCCATGTTGTGGATCACGGAATTCAGGTCCAACACCTTCGGCGCAATGAACTGCCGCCGGCTGAAGGCCAGCAACTGCCCCGTGAGACCGGAGGCACGATCCGCCGCCTTTTTGACCTCTTCCAGCTCCTTCCTGAATCCATCGGTCGATGAGAGCCGGCTCAACACCAATTCGCTGTACCCTCGAATCACCGTCAGCATGTTATTGAAGTCGTGGGCGACCCCGCCGGCCAGTCGTCCGACGGCCTCCATCTTCTGCGACTGCTGGAGCTGCGCCTCCGTGCGGCGCAAGGCCTCCTCAGCCCGGGCCCGATCGCCGAATTGCCCGATCTTGAGCCCGACATCGGCCACCATTTTCAACAACTGTTCATCCGGCTGTTTGATTTCGCGCCGGAACAACTCGATGATGCCCTCTACCTCCGTGCCGACTCGCACAGGAAATCCAAACGCACCATGCAACCCGACCCGGGAGGCCGCTGCGCCGCGAGGGAAATTCGCCTCTTGCACCACATCCTTGATCCAGGTGGGCTCCCCTGCCTGCCAAATCCGTCCTGGAAGCCCCTGGCCGATCGAAAACGTATGCTGCCAGGTCTCCAGCACAAACTCTTCGGCATTCAGCCCCGGTGATTGCCAGACATCCAAGCAGCGCAACACACTGCTTTGCCGGTCCAGCCGCCAGAAAATACCCAGTTCCCATTCCAGACTTTCACAGATCGCCTGGAGAATTTTCGGACCGGCTTCCTCCAACGTCCGTGATTCGGCCAACACGCGGGTGACGGCATATTGAGAGGCCAGCTGCCGCTCAGTCCGCTTGCGGGCCGTAATGTCCCGGATGAAGGCGCTGAAAATGTACGCATCGCCCAATCTGGCGGGTGAGATGGTAATTTCCACGGGGAATTCGTGGCCATCTCGATGATTGCCCATCATCTCGATCCGTCGATTGAGCAACGCACCTTGTCCACTCTCCAGGAAATGGCGCAACCCGCGTTCATGTGCTTCCCGGTCGCGCGCGGGAATCACTGTTTCCGATACACGGCGACCGAGCGCTTCCTCCCGTTCCCATCCGAAGATGTTGACGGCCTGGGCATTCCAATCGGTAATGATGCCCCCCGCGTCCATGGAAATGACGGCATCCAGCGCCGTGTCGACAATGACCCGATTGCGTTCCTGGCTTTGCAACAGCGCCGCTTCTGCGGCCCGTGCCCATTCACTCTCTTGTTGCGCCTGCCGATGCTGATCACGCAGTCGTCCGGTGGCCCAGAGCAGCAATCCCACCATCGGAATCCAGACCACCACACCGGCAATGCCCAACTTCCACATCATCGCCCGGATCGGCAGAAGAATGACGTCGCGATCGATCCGCAAAAGAATCGTCCACTGCAACCCCGAATACTCGCTATACCCCTTGGTCTGTGAATATCCCGTCACCACCGGCACACGACGGCGCACATGCATTTCCTCGACGTACCCGGCCTTGCCCGATCCGCTCAGCAGTACCGAGGGCAACCCCAGCTCGCGAAGATTGGTCCGCTCCACCGCGGCCGACGCGGAATCGACAAACACCACACCGGCCTTGGTCAAAAATTGATACTCGAATGGCCCCGCCGCGCCTTCGGTCTGCTGAATTTCACGCACCGTCTCGATCAGAACGTCCTCCAGCATCGGCAGTCCGATGCGGGTCGTGACCGCTCCGAGAAACTGACCACTCGCGTTGACGATGGGAGCCGTGAAGGCGATCGACTCGATCTTGTTATTCGATTCGTGGATTTCGACTTCGTCGACCTGCACCGTTCCGGTATCGCGGACACGCTCGAACCAGCCGCTCCGGCCATAGTCCAGACCGATGGTCGCAGAGTCCGTCGAAGCCACCATGCGTCCATGAGGATCGGTTACCCCCAGCCACAAATAGACCGGCGCGTAGGTTTCCTTCATCCACTGCAGATATTCATTGATATACTTCCGATCAGCGGAACGGTCCGAGAACGCTCGGGCCATCATGCGCACATCGGCGTGCCGTTCAAAGAGCAGGCGGTCGAGCTTATCCGCTATCTCCGCCGAGGCGAGCGTGAGATTTTCTCCCGTCGCCTCCACCATCCGCACTTCGATCGAGCGCAGCATGACGACCCCAATCACGAACGCCACGATCGTCATCCCGACGATCAAGACGGGCAACCAAGGATACGAACGGCGTGAGGACGCGGCAGGGGAGGACGCAGTCATCGTCGAGGCTCCGTCACAGTGTAATTGGGCAACAATCGCGCAGGACGATACCAGTGTTTGGCGCGAGCCAGACTCGGGAGACCGGAATCATCCATGGTATTGATCCACCATGCCCCTTTGTCGCGAGCTTGGCGACAGAATTCACGAAATATGAACGGCCCTGCCCCCACCATATCCCGATCCGCCACTTCCAGCAAGACACAGAACACCGACTCGTTCAGCCACATCCCCATGGAGTAGGCTCGAATCCGTCCTTCGACTCGCACCACCGCCCCGGTCAAGCCTAATTCCTCATACCCAGACAGCGCCGCCTCATGAGCCCCTGAAGCATCCTCCAGCAGGGCCTGGGCCCAATCGTCTGTCCCGGCCTGCTGCTTCTGTTCACGCCACTGTTGGAACAGGCTCAGACAGGCCAGTCGATCACGTGGGTCATAGGGCTCGAATACTCCTCCCTGCTCACGGAGAAACCGGTTACAGGCCGCTCGAGGCGATCGATACGCATCCCCGGCAAGCTCGGCCATGTCGGCGGCCGCATAGAGATAATCCGGTTCCCTCGCCGTCACGACATATCCCGCAGCGCGCAGTTCCGCGACGGACGCCTCCGGGACATTGTCCATTCTCGTGACTGGGGACTGTCCATTTCGCTCACGCATAAAGCGAAACGCCGCAGCCACTGAATCAACGACCGGTCCCTTGCCAAGCGGAGGGAGGACCAGAAAGATTCCGTCCGGTGAATCGGCAAACAGGCACAGATGCCCGTGCAGGTCGGCCCAGGAATAAGTCAGGCGATGGCGCCAGATGTAATGAAAGGCCAACGAGGCAGCTGCAAGAGGCGTCTCCTGAGCGCCCGGGCTTTCGGCCAGGGCAGACTCCAGCCGGGGACGGTCCTGAATGGTCAAGGGCTGCGTCCGCACGCGTAGCTTCCCCTGTTGGAGACGTTCAGTCACCCGCGCCAAGGGGCGAAGCACAATCACATCATCCTGGAATCGTCCGATCAGCCTGGGATACCGCGCCAGCGTCTCCACGGTGGCCTCCGCCTCGATCCACTGCGCGACGTCCTCGGCCGCTTGCTCGATGGGGGCAGAGCGGAGGTCTCGCATGTACGGACACTTCGTATCCCAACCGAGCAGCACCTCTGTATGCGCGGCATTCCACATCAAGGCAAAGGGATACAGCCGACAGTCGAGTGGGCGCACAGCATAGATGCGGCACTCCGAGGTGGCAGGATCAAATGCCGGACAGAGATAGCCCTCGCCTGACGGATTCGGCACCAATTCGATTTGGGCGCCCTCCGCATCGGGAAATAGCCCCGGTGACAGACCGGCCTTCACCGCCGACTGAATTTCGTCCGCCGTAAAGAACGGGCGTAGAAAACTGGTCGACTCAGGGAATCGGCAACAGACGTCACAGTGAAGACAGGCCGTGCTCGGCACGATCTGCAGGAGGGACTGACCGACGGGCCGTGACGGACTCGCCGCGGAAGCTTGAACGAATGGACTCGTCATGAGCTGTGGCGGCATTCTAGCACTAACCCACAAAGTGTCCTACTGCTCAAGAACCCTTCCCTCGCCAGACCGTGCCCCCGGACAGGAAAAGGCAGCCCCCGCCGGTGCGGCGACTTGTACCGGTGTCGGAGGCCATGGTACGATTTGTCCCACCTCGAACCAAACCGCGAGTGCGAAGCATGCGACTGCGCTGCGAGCATCGAGGATATTGCATTGGCACTGGCACAACTTTCACGTGAGCCGTTGAACTCCGACGAAGCCCGCCGACGTTGTCTCGCAATCCGCGATGCGCTCGTTCATGCCGGCATTTACAGCCCGGCCGAGACAGGGCCCGCGACATCAACCACCGCCGATTCCACGCCGCCCCCCCTGCGGTTCCGCCTAGCCCCGACGGCGTTTCACCTGTCCCCATCCGATGTGACGTTCTTCCAGCAGCTCGGCCAGGACCTGCTGGCCTTTTATAAGGCCCTGAACCGCCTCTACCAGGACAGTGTGCGCGGCACGCAACCGGCTTGGGTCGCCGACTATCTGGATCAAGGGAAGCCGGAAGCCCTCATCACCTACAGCCGCATGAATCGGTTTCGGAACCTGTTGCCGGGTATCATTCGGCCAGACGTCATTCCCACCGCCGACGGAATGGTCATCACCGAGCTCGACTCGGTTCCCGGCGGAATCGGGCTGACCGCTTGCTTGACCCGGGCCTACGACGACCAGCTCAGGCTCGATCCATCCCCTGCCGCGTCGCCAGACCGCTCTTCGTTGATCGCCGGGCGCGACGGCATGCTGCAGGGATTTGCCGCCATGCTCCGCGCCCAACAAGGCGAGCAGGAGGGTTGCCTGGCCATCGTGGTCTCGGACGAAGCCAAGGAATATCGGCCTGAGATGGAATGGATGGCCGGCCGCCTGCGCGAAATTGGATTCCTCGCCTTCTGTGTCGAGCCCCGAGCCATTCAGTTCACCGAAGAGGGCCTGTTTCTCCAGGACGAGGCCCAACGCCGAAGGATCGGACTCCTCTATCGCTTTTTCGAATTGTTCGATCTCAAGAACATCCCCAAAGCCGAGCTCATGATGTACGCCGCCAAGAAGGGACTGGTCACCGTCACTCCGCCCTACAAACCAGCCCTGGAGGAAAAGCTCGCTTTCGGCTTGTTTCACCACCCGGAGCTTGCCGCGTTTTGGGAACAGGCCTTGCCCAACGGACTGCTGTCCAGGTTACAGCGGGTGCTGCCTCGCACCTGGATCCTCGACCCCAGGCCGGTCCCCCCGTCTGCGGTCATTCCGCACCTGGCAATCAGCGGACGCGCGGTGTCGGACTTTCGTCGCTTGGCACAGACCACCCAGAAAGAACGGCAGCTGGTGATCAAACCCTCAGGCTTTTCTGAATTGGCCTGGGGCAGCCGGGGGGTCTCCATCGGGCACGATTTGCCGCAAATCGAATGGGCCTCCGCCTTGGAACAGGCACTCCAGTCGTTTCCAACGACACCTTACGTGTTACAGGAATTTCACAAAGGTCGCTTGTTCGATTCAGCCTACTTCGATGAACGACGCGATACCGTGGTGCCGATGTCCGGGAGAGCACGCTTGTCGCCCTACTATTTTATTGTCGGCGACAAGGCCGAGCTTGGCGGGGTGTTGGCCACGCTGTGCCCCTCCAACAAAAAAATCATCCATGGCATGGTCGATGCCATCATGGCGCCCTGTGCGATCAACCCGGACATCCCCACCGAGGGAGAAGGTGCCAATGGTGGCCGACACACACCGCATGCCCCCATGACCGATCCAACATTGTCATCGTAGGTACTCATGGCTCTGACGCTGTATCATGTCCAATGGTGTCCCGATTGCGCGGTCGTCCGCGACCGTCTTGATGAATTGAACATCCCCTACGAGGGAGTGATCGTACAGGATTTTCGCCCCATGCGCACCCAAGTCTACGAAGTGTCGGGGCAATATTATGTTCCGGTCCTGAAGGACGGGGATACGGTGCTGACAGAAACCCACGACATTCTCGCTCACCTGCAGACACACTACGATAAGGCGCAACCGTGAGGAGACCGCTCATCCCCACATCGGGCACGCCTCGACCCATAGCACATACGAGATGCCACGGACCGACGCAGCCCGTCACGGCTCGAGATACCGGGCTGGCATCAGCGAAAGGATAGACCAGTGGAGGATTGGAGACGCATCCTGGCCGACAGCGTGGTGAAGCCGAAGGATCTGGCCGAACGGCTCGGAGTCGACCCGAAGGATATCGAAGACATCGTGGGGGACTACCCCATGCGCATCACCCCGACGGTGCTGGGCACCATCAAGGAGAAAGGCGATGCGATTTGGAAACAGGTCGTCCCTGATCGTGCGGAAATGGCCGATGCCGACGCGGAAGACGATCCGCTCGAAGAGGACCTGATGAGCCCCGTCCCGCATCTGGTCCACCGGTACCCCGACCGCGTCCTGCTCATGGTCACCAATCAATGTCCGATCTATTGCCGCTTCTGTACGAGAAAGCGACTGGTGGGTAAACCGGGATTCCTGAAAAAGGGAGAGCTCGACCGGGCCATTGCCTACTTGCGCGAACACCAGGAAGTACGGGACGTCATTCTGTCCGGCGGAGACCCCCTGCTGCTGCCGGATCATCTCTTGGAGCGGATTCTCAAATCACTCCGTACGATCCCCCATTTGGAAGTGATCCGGATCGGCACGCGGGTGCCTGGCAGCCTGCCGGAACGCATCACGCCCAAACTCTGCGAGATCATCAAAAAGTACCATCCGTTCTATATGAACCTGCACTTCAATCACCCCGACGAACTGACGCCGGAGGTCAAACGCGCCTGCGGCATGTTGGCCGATGCCGGGGTTCCCCTGGGGGCACAGACTGTGTTACTGAAAGGCGTGAACGATGACCCCGAGATCATGAAACGGCTGATGCACCAGTTGTTGTTGGCTCGAGTCAAGCCGTATTACCTGTATCAGGCTGACCTCACGAAGGGGACGAACCATTTCCGGACATCGGTCGAGACCGGTCTCCGGATCATCAAAGCCTTGCAAGGACATACGAGCGGCATGGCCGTTCCGCATTTTGTCATTGATGCGCCCGGCGGCGGAGGGAAAATCCCACTGCTTCCCGGGGATTATCTGGTCAATCTGGACGAAGATAGCGCGGTGCTGAGAAACTACGAAAACAATACGTACCACTACCCCCAACCCGGCTCCGCCCACGGGCGCGAGTTGCCGATGGTCGGCGCACACCCTTCCTGGGGCACAGCGGCGAATGGGTGCGACGGAGGGAGCGATCACCTGTGAAACGGGCCCGGGCCTCGAAGGGAATTCTCCCCTACCAAGATATTGTTCAACTGATCGGGAGCGGCGCCATCACATCGGAAGCCCCAATCGAAAACCGGCAGATCCAGCCGGCTAGTTTGGACTTGCGGCTGGGGAAGAAGGCCTATCGCCTGATCAGCAGCTTTTTGCCCGAACTGTCCGCCATTAGCAGCCGGCTCAATGTCCTCGACTTCTATCAGTCCGATCTCGTGATGTATGAGATGGATCTGTCGCAGGGCGCGATCCTCGAGAAAGGCCACGTCTACCTGGTCCCCCTCCTGGAACAACTGGAACTTCCTGCCACGCTTCGTGCCCGGGCCAATCCCAAGAGCACGACTGGACGGCTGGATGTCTTCACCCGCGTGGTCACGGATTTGAACGCAGGCTTCGATGAGATCCGGGCTGGGTATCGAGGGCCGCTCTACCTGGAAGTCGTCCCCCGCTCATTCGCCATCAAAGTCCGCACAGGCGACTCATTGAATCAAATCCGCTTCGTCCGTGGCGATGCCACGGTCTCGGACGCCGCCTTACAAAAATTGCATACCACCGACCCGCTCCTCTACCGCAACGCCTCCCCCCCGAAGGCGCTTCCTCAACAGGAATTCCGCACGGAGCGCGGCCTGTTCTTGCGGATTGATCTCACTGGCAGCGCACACGACGATGCGGTGATCGGGTACCGGGCGAAAAAAAACAGTCACGTCATCGACCTGGCAAAGATCGGGCATTATGCGGCACTCGACTTCTGGGAGCCCTTAAAACGACACCGGCACGACAGTCTTCTCCTGGAACCGGAAGAGTTTTACATCCTGGCCTCCAAGGAGCGGATACGAGTCCCACCCGGCTATGCCGCTGAAATGGTCGCCTATGAAGCGGCTTGCGGCGAACTCCGCACCCACTATGCCGGGTTCTTCGATCCCGGCTTCGGCTATGGGGACGGCAAAATGCGGGGCACCCAGGTGGTCTTGGAGGTGCGTCCCCATGACGTCCCATTCCTCATTCACGACGGGCAAACCTTCTTCAAAGTAGTGTATGATCAGATGTTGGCCATGCCGACAGAAGTATATGGCACGGCACTCGGCTCGTCGTACCAACGGCAAGCCCTCACCCTCAGCAAGCATTTTAAGGCCTGATCATGGCACCACCCAGCGATCTTCCTGAAGCGTCGACACGTCCGTCCCGACCCCATTTGAACCAGGAGAGGCCGGACGAGGAAAGCCATTCCGATCGGCAGGCTCATGTCATCGGAATGATGATCGGCACGGCCTTGATGTTCATCGGCTTTCTCGACGTCTTCCTATCGATCAGCGGTGGGTTCGAAATCAACGTGGTGCCGCTGCTGATCTACTTCGGCGGCATCGCGGTCTGGGCGAATGCCGTGGTCGAGAACCCGACCATCCGCTATTCCCTCATGGCGGGCGCCGTGCTGATCAGTCTGGCGTTTTTCCACTATGGCGAGGTCCTCTTCTGGCACAAGCAAGTCGTCTTCTGGTCCACGGTCGGAGTGGTCATGTACTTCATGTTCAAAGACACCAAGCCGATGACCTGAATGGTCCCTCGTGGCGCCGGTGACCACGCCCTTGCTTCTTGCCCGATGACCATCGCCGTCATCATCCCGGTTCTCAACGAAGCCCGCTGCATCGGGCAGACACTCGCCCACACTGTCAGGCTAGGATTCGATGAGCTGGTGATCGTCGATGGCGGGAGTGTCGATACGACCTGCGCGATCGTCGAATCGTTCGCCGGACTCGATCCGTTTGCCACCGAACATATCTCGCCACAATCAGCGACCCGCGTTCGCCTACTGACGGCGCCACCCGGGCGCGCACGCCAACTCAACGCAGGAGCCGCCGCCAGCCGTTGTGACGTCCTGCTGTTCCTGCATGCCGATACGCAGCTTCCGGCAAATGCGCGACAGACCGTCTCGACGGCCCTGTCCGACCAAGCCCGCATCGGCGGGCGGTTCAATGTGCGCTTCGACTCTCCGTGCCTGATGGCTCAGGTCATCGCCACCTTGATGAATCTTCGATCCCGACTCAGCGGCATTGCCACCGGCGACCAGGCCATCTTCGTGCGGCGCGACGTTTTCGAGCGCATCGGACGGTTTGCCGATATCCCCCTGATGGAAGACATCGAGTTTACAGGGCGACTACACCGAGCCGGGCCGGTCGTGCCCCTGTCTGAGACGGTCGTGACCGCCTTTCGCCGGTGGGAGCACAACGGCCCACTGCGCACAATTTTGTTGATGTGGACCCTTCGCTTCCTGTACTGGATCGGCATCAGCCCGCATCGGCTCCAACATTTTTATGGCATGGTGAGATAAATTCATGCGTGTTCGACCGACAGAGCGACAGCAACCAGCCTCGACAGCCCTGGTCATCTTTGCGAAAGCCCCGATCCCGGGGCAGGTCAAGACCAGACTATGCCCCGCACTGACCGAGGATGAGGCCGCCACCCTACACGGCAGTTTTGTGCTCGACACGCTCGAGCGGACCAAAGCCGCCATGGGCAAGTTCAAGCTTCAGATCGATCGTTACCTGGCTTGCGCCCCGTCAAGCAGCCATGCGTTTTTCCGGATCATGGAAGCCCGCCATGGTGTCACCCTGTTGGACCAGGAAGGGGAAGATCTTGGCGCACGGATGCAACAGGCCTTCGACACCTTGTTTGCTCGCGGCTATCGGCACGTCTGTGTGGTGGGAACGGACGTCCCTTCGCTGCCCTTGACCCACTATCGGGATGCCGTGGCATCCCTCACTCGCCATGATCTCGTTCTGGGTCCGGCCCAGGATGGCGGCTATTACCTGATCGGGATGACGAGGCCGCATCCCCACCTATTCAGAGACATGCCCTGGTCAACGGATCAGGTGCTGGCACTCACGCAACAGAAGGCCACGGCCGAGGGATTGAACATCGCGCAGCTTCCGACCTGGTCCGACGTCGATACCATCGACGATCTTCAACAGATGATTGAGGACTGCGCAGCAGACAAGACACGGCCCAAACAGGACCGTGTCTATTCAATGCGGACGACCGATGCCTTGGAATTGCTCGCCAAACGTCTGCGAACTCGCCAGACCTAAGGGAGACTCACATGCCCAACCACGTAGCCCTGATCACGGGCGGAGCCAAAGGTATCGGCCGCGCCATCGCCCTCGATTTGGCCGGCCAAGGCTGGTCCGTCGCAATTTGTTACCGCACCAGCGCGGCCGCCGCACAGGAGACCAGTGCGGCAATTGTAGCTCGTGGTGGTCAAGCTTTGGCCGTCCAATGCGACGTGTCTGATCCGCAAGCCGCACAACAGCTGGTCGCGCACGTCGAAACCCAGTGGGGACGCATCGATGCCCTCATCAATGGAGCCGGCCCATACCATCGCGTGAACCTCTTTGATGAAACGGCGGCAGGCTGGCGGGAAATGTTCGACGGCAACCTCCATCCGATTTTTTATCTCGGGCAAGCCGTCGCTCCCGGCATGAAGGCACGAAAGTTCGGACGCATCATCAATTTCAGCATGGCCAATGCCGATCAAATGGTGGCACAGCCGGAAGTGACCGGGCACTATATCGCCAAAGCCGGCGTATTGATCCTCACACGCACCTTGGCCAAACTGCTCGCGCCGTACGGGATTACGGTCAACGCCATTTCTCCAGGCTTTATCGATTCCGGGAGCGCACCGCCGGAGGAACTTGCGGGCGTGGTCAAACGGATTCCTGCCGGATATGTCGGGAGTGTGAAAGACACAGTCGGCGCGGTACGCTACTTACTGAGCGAAGAGGCGCGCTATGTGAACGGCGCCAATCTGCATCTTAGCGGGGCGTGGGGGATTTAACCGGGCACCGTCACTTGGCGAAGAAGAGAATGGCCGCGATGATGGCGGCCATCGCATAACTTTTGGGGTCCTTGACCGCAAACACCACCGGATCGTCATCCATTTGGCTTCGATAGGCCAGCATCCAGACCCGACTGATCCAATACAACATCACCGGGCACACCAGCCACAACACATCCGCGTGCGTATACAGCAGAAGGACCTCTTTACTGCTGATATACAGCGCCAACACCAACACCGCCAAAAGCCCACTGGCCGTTCCAATACTGGACACGTGCTCCAGATCCGTCACCCAATACCCGCGCCCATGCAACCCCTTACCTTCGGTTTGGCTCATGAGCCGCAATTCCGTGAACCGTTTCACCAACGCCAGACTCAGGAAGAGAAACAGCGAGAAGGTCAACAACCAATGCGACGGCGCAACCCCGGTCGCGGCCCCGCCCCCGTAGACACGCACGGTATACAACTGCGCCAAGACGATCACATCCAATAGCACGAATTGTTTCAGGTAGAACGAGTAGCCAGTAGTCAACACCAGGTACCCTGCCAGCACGAGCAGGAACAATGGGGGAAGCGCAACGGCCAACAGGACGCCCCCGACGAGACAAACCGCAGCCAAGGTGAGACCAAACGGGATCGACAGACTGCCGGAGGCAAACGGCCGATTTCTTTTCCTCGGGTGCCGACGATCGGACTCCAGATCGAGACAATCGTTGATGATGTACACCGAGGAGGCACACAAACTGAAAGCGAGAAAGGCCAGCCCCGCCTGCAGCATCAACCGACCGTTGATCAGTTGATGGGAGGCCAGCACCGGAACAAACACCAACACGTTCTTGGCCCACTGATGGACACGCAACGCCTTGGCGACCGACTTTGCCCATTTCGCCGGCGAGTTGAAGACACGGCTGACCGTCGTCAACGTACGAGCGCGACTTTCAACGGCGGCTGACGCATTGACGACAATCGCCTCGCTGGCCTCGGCCCATACCGGAAAGTCAGCCGTGGAGTTTCCGGCATAGGCAAAACGGCGAGTCCCGTACCGCTCAACTAAGAGGGCCACTTTACGCACCCCCTTCAGATTCACGGAGCAGTCACTCCCAAAGACTCGCTCATCGAACAAACCGAGGTGGGTCGCTACCGCCCGAGCGAAACTCTCGTGGCTGGCCGTAGCGAGTATCAACTCTCGCCCGGATCGGCGTTCCTCTGAGAGAAACTCGACTAAGTCCTGGTCATAAGGCAAGGTGCTGGCATCGAGCGTCACCCGTCTGGCAATCTCATGTTTTAGGTAGGCTTTGCCTTTGATGAGCCACAAGGGGAGCAGAACAACGAGAAGTGGATTCTGCTTGAGCAACACGAGAAGTGATTCCCAAAGCAGATCCGTCTTGATGAGGGTGCCATCAAGATCGACGCAGAGCGGAGGTTTTGCCTGCACATCCTTCCCCATAAGCAGCAGGCAGGATTCTATCGGCTGGGGGACGGTCACGCAAGAACTCGCAAGAATCGTGCGGGTGGGAACCCTGAGGAGATGGACAAGGGAAGGTCGTGCAATGGGCCGGACGGATCAAGGACAGGCAGGAACCCTCTCCGACCCGCCGCCCCCTCGTTAGGATGCGGCGAACGCTTTTTTCAACAAGGGCTCGACTTCGCCCTTGGCTTCCATCGGATCCAAAATATCGGTGTCCCCGTAAAACTGTCCGTCGATGAACACCTTCGGCAAGGTCGGCCAATTGGTCAACCGGGTCAAGGCTTCGCGCTTGGCCGGCTGAGACAGCACATCGATGAGTTCGTAGGGATACCCGTATTTCTCAAAAAAATGCATGGTCTCCCGGGTAAACCCGCACATCGGCATGGCCTTGGTCCCCTTGCCGTAAATCAATATCTTGTTCGCCCTAATTTCTCGTTGAATCTCTTCCTCAATCGGGTCAGCCATCTGTCCCTCCCTACTTGTTCACTTCATCCGGTGTTGTAGCGGTAATCTCTAGCGCATGAATACGCCCGTCTTTCATGGGAGCAGCGAGCGCGTGATACACCATCCGATGCCGGTCCAGAAGATTCTTCTCAGCAAAACCCGCCGACGTCACCCGCACGATCAAGTGGTCCTGTGTCCCAGTCTTATCGATCACGGTCACGGCAGCGTCAGGAAATATCTGACGGATGTATGTCGTCACGGCCTCTGCAGTAATCATCGTGTCCGAGAATAGCGCATCCGGGAAGACGAAGGCAATCGTGACTGCAAGTGGTGCAAACCGCTGCGACACCCCGCACGACGGCAGATGGTAATTTGGCCGGAGGGCCGCTACACTACCGGTTGGTGTAGGCGGTTTCCTGACGCTCATGTACGTAGAATGAAAGGAGCCTTTCCATGATCCGAACGGTTTCACACCATCCCCGTCCGCTGGTTCGAATGATCCTGTGCGCCCTCCTGATTGCCCTTGCCTGCCAGGCGACCGTCTCGGTTCGACCGGCCTCTGCCGCCGGCTCAGGCTCGGAAGCGATCCAGGGCCTGGGAAGCTACTTCCTGACCTTACCGTACGGCGGCATCAAGATGGCCGTAGCCATGTTGGGCGCGGTCGCCGGGGCTATGGGCTTCATTTTTACCGGAGGGGACAAAGCGACGGCCGATAAAATCTGGGCGCCCGCCATGGGAGGGGAATACGTCATCACCCCGGAACACATCCGCGGGGACAAGGATCTACATTTCTTCGGACAAGCCCATAGCAAGTAAGACCTGCCGGCACCAGGGCGCGCCTCCCTTCATACACGACTACCGGCGTTCCTCATACAACACCCCCGCCTACCGACCACGTTCGCCGGTGGTGCATTTCATCAGGCCTGGTGGATCCCAACCACCAGGCCTGAACCAACCAGGCGCGTCATCCAGCTAACTATCTGAAATCACAAGACTCTCCTGCCTCACCTCGGAGGCACACCTGTTGCTGTACCTCACTGGCAAACAGTGACAACCACCGACACCATCAAGGAGGGCATCATGGAAGACTTCAAATCAGGCTTCTTCATGAGTGAAACCGCTTGCAATGGCCGAGTGCTCATCGTCGATGACGAACCGGACATCCGGAAAGTCGTTCGCATGACCCTCCAGAAAGCCGGCTATGAGGTGCTTGAGGCGGAGAACGGAGAAAAGGCTATCGAGGTGATCAATACCGGAGAAAACCGGCTGCTGCTTGACGTCTTGATCTGCGACATTCGCATGCCGAAAATCAACGGGGTTGAAGCCATTGCCTATTTCCAACAGGAATGGCCGCGAGTCCCGATCATCGTCCTGACCGGGTTCCCCGACACCGACATGGCCACCTCGTTCCTTCGCAGCGGCGTGGTCGATTATCTGGTGAAACCGGTGGAAGGGGAAAAGCTGCGCACAGCAGTAGCCAGAGCCATGGAGCAACGTGAGCTGGCCCAACTGTAGCCGTTGACCATGTCGCCGGATGCCTCGTACGAGCAGCGTCGGGGAGGTCGGGATGACCTCCCCGACGGCATCAGACGCCGGGACATGGTTACCCACGCTGTGCACCTTGGCTCTCACATGGAACCCAGACATGACACCACATGCCACGAGGATTGCCATCATCGGAGCAGGCAAAGGCGGGATGGCCCTCCTAGATCTCCTTCATCAAATTCCCGACGTCGAGATCGTCGGAATCACGGACAAGGACCCCGCGGCTCCCGGCCTTCAGCGCGCACGGGACCTCCATGTGCTCGTGGAACCGCACGTGTCCGACCTCATCCAGAACGAACAGGTCGGTCTGATCATGGATGTGACCGGCGATCCGTCCATGAATGCCATGATTCAGGCCATGAAACGCCCGGACGCCGAGGTCTTGAGCGGAGCCGCCACGCGACTGCTCTGGAAACTCGTTCAGCATCAATCAACACTTGAGGCCGAACTGTTCCAGGCCGACAAACTGGCCGGTCTGGGGTCGTTTGCGGCCGGCATCGCACACGACATCAACAACCCCCTGCAGTTGATTCTCGGCCTTGCGGAAAATCTCGTGGATGAACAAGACCTCGCTGTCGTACACGAGCAGGCCCGCGACATCACCGAGGCCGTCAAACGCACCAGCGCTATCTGCCGAGACCTGACTCGATATGCCAGGCGCAATGGCGCCGTCGAAGACGTGATGGTCAACCTCAACACCAAATTGGACGAGGCCTTGAGAATTGCCCGGTATGCCGTCACGCTACAGGATGTCACCGTCGTGAAACACTACGACGACGAGGCGACTGTGAAGGGAAATCCCGATGAATTGCTGCACGTCTTCGTCAATCTGATCACGAACGGCGTTCAGGCCATCCAGGTCCACGGCACATTGACCCTCGAAACGAAGGTCGGCCCGGACGGCACGGTCAGCGTCTCCGTAAGCGATACGGGATGTGGCATTCCCAAGGAAGCCTTTTCGAAAATTTTTGAACCGCTCTACACCACGAAACCCCCAGGAAAAGGGACAGGGCTGGGGTTGTACAATGTCATGTCGGTGATCTCGAAGATGGACGGGCACATTTGTGTCGACAGCGACATCGGTGTGGGCACGACGTTCCGGATCGAATTTCCACAGATGCAACCGACAACATCATGGGCACGCCTGTAATGAGCACCCGACACCCCGTGTCCAACCCGCTAGGATGGGGGCTGAAGCGTAAGCTGATCGTCTCCATGCTGCTGGTCGGCGTGGTTCCTTTGCTGCTCGGGCTTGGCATGGCCTTCCTCCGCGGCTCTAAGGAAATCCAAGTCGTCAGCGGTGAAAGTTTCCAAGCCCTGGCCACCGAGGCCGCCAGAAAGTTGGACCTGCTCGTAGCCGAGGAAGTGACCAGAACGTCCCGTATCGCGGTGCATCCGGGAATCATCCAACAGTTGGAGCACCACCGCGATCGATTGCAGTCCGGAGACGCGCGCGTCTCGCAGGCAGCCAGCGCCCGCCAACGCACGAATTGGGCCGCACGAGATCCAGTTGCCGTGAAGGCCGTCACGGAGAATCCCACGGCGCTTCTGCTACGGGGATTTTATGCCGGCTCACAGACTGAATCGGACCTGCTTCTGCCCCAGGTCGTGCGGGCCGCCACCAAGAAGCTGTTCATCACCGATGTGCAAGGCAATCTTTTTGCCGCGCTCACCACCTTCCCCAGCTTTGCCCATGCGGATACCCCGTGGTGGAAAGGTACCTACAACAAGGGCGTCGGCCAGCTCTATATCGAGGATCTGCATTTCGACGAGCAGGCCAAGACCTACGTCTTCAGTATTTCGCTGCCGATCATGGACAGCCTGCGGTATGAAGTGGTGGGAGTTCTCCATCGGGTCATCGATGCCAAAGAATTCTTCTCTCCCTCGACGCATCCCATCCGGTTCGGCAAGACCGGCCACGTGATGCTCATCGACAGTCGGGGGATCGTGTTGAGCTGCCCTATCCTTCCGACGGGCGTTCGCCTGTCAGACCCGACGCTGATTCCTCATGTCACCGGCAGGGAACCGGGCTGGGTTACCGCTGATAGCGACGGTCATGGAGGGCAAGGCACTGCGATCATTGGATTTGCGCTGCTTCCTGAAACGAGTCGCGCCACCAACGGTTCCCTGGAAAACGGGGCCTGGCATACATTTGTCTGGCAGTCTTCCGACGAGCTGTTTGCACCAATCCGGCATCTCATGCTGTGGATGCTGATTCTGGCGTCGGTTGCCCTCTGCCTGCTCGCGACCTTAGGGTATTTTGCCGCCATCCGAATCGTCACGCCGGTCCGACGACTGCAAGAGGCAGCCCGCTTGATCGGACGCGGGGAATTGCAGGAGCCGATCCAGATTCACACGGGCGATGAATTGGAAGAGCTGGCTGTCGAATTCAACCGTATGCACACACAACTGGAGGCCGCCTTCGCTGGCCTGAGCACCCAGGTCGAAGAGAAGACACAGGAAGTCCAATACCTCCAAAAATCCACGGACCAAGTGCTCGATGCCGTGCCGACGCCCATCATCATGATCGATCAGCAAGGCCTCATTCAGTACATGAACCGGGCCTCACGGGAGACCTTGCAGACGGAGGACTGGACGGCCCGGCCGTTGTTTGATCTGCTCCCCATCGATGACGAACATCTCCAGGCGCTCCGCCGAGACCTGCGGCTGGTTGAAGCAGGGACGCCTGTGGCTTCGCCCCGTGCGGATCGAGCCCCCTCGCCGAAGGAGGCACGCGACCCGCTGAATCAAGCCCTCAGCCCTGCGCCCCCCTCGCTGCGGCGTGAACTCCGTATCGGCCCTCATCTGTATCAGTACGAATGGTTTCCGCTTGAGGGCCGCAGCGGCGCAGGAAAACGGTTCGGGCTCGTCCTACGCGACACCACCGATGAAAGCCGGTTACAGGATCAGTTGATTCAAGCGGAGAAGTCCGGCAGCCTCGATGTCTTGACGGCCGGCATCGGCCACGAACTCAACAACCCGCTGTTCGGCATACTCGGTCTCGGGGAAGCCATTCAAGAGGAAGACGATCTGGAGCGCGCCAAAGGCTATGCGCAGGACATCGTCGGACATGGGCGGAAGATGGCCGCGATCATTCGAGACTTCACTGGCGTCGCAGCGCGAGAATCCAAGAGCCAACGCATCCCCGTGGATGTCACCGCCCAACTGGAGCAAGCTTTAGCCATTGTGCAGACCTCCCATGAATGTCTCGGCCTGAACGTTCAGAAACACTATGTCGCAGTCTCTCCGGTCACCGCGCTCCCGGATCAGCTTCGACTGGCCTTCATCAATGTCCTGACCAACGCCATTCAAGCCATGAATGGGCAAGGCGACCTCTGGCTCACCACCGAAGAACAGGACGATGTCGTGACCATTCGAATCCGCGATAACGGGCCCGGCATTCCCAAGCAACACCTCGGCAAAGTGTTCGATCCGTTTTATACAACCAAAGGCCAGGGCGAAGGGTCAGGTCTCGGCCTGACCGTCTCGCAACGGTTGATCAAGAAGTTCGGCGGCGAGATCCGCCTGGAGAGTCCCGAGGGTCAAGGCACCACCTGCGTCATCACGCTGCCGGCGGACAAGTCCCGGGTACGGAAGGAGGCGCCATGCATCTCATCCTGACACTCGCCCACTCACGCTGGTTGTGGCTCGTCCTGCTGCTCTGCGCCTCAACGTACTCATTACACGCCAAGGACGTGGCACCGGCAGGCATTGCGCCGGAGAAAGTCGCAGACTTTGTGCATGCGGTGCTGGACGCCGACCGGACCATCTACACCGACCAGGTGGTCAATCGCATGCAGGCCAAGGGGATCGTATCTGCCGTGGAACATTGGGAACATGAAAATGCGCTGCCGCTCCCCGCACAGTTCCTGCAACATTCCGGCAAACTCGTCGCGGAGTCCGGACGAGGCATTCGCTACCGACTCATTAGCCTCTGGCCGATTTATCAGCGCAATGCCCCTGCCACCGAGCTGGAGCGGAAAGCCCTCGAAAGCTTTTCACAGACCCCCGACCGGCCGTTCACCGGGATCGTGACGAGCGGCCGCAAACAGTACTTTCAAGCCATCTATTCCGACCGAGCGATTTCAGCGGCCTGCGTCAAGTGTCACAACAGCCACCCGTTGAGTCCCAAACGCGACTTTGCCCTCAACGATGTCATGGGGGGCATGACGATCACCATCCCGCTCGATTGACGGTCGCTGACCCGAAGGGGCGTCAGCGCTGAACCAGCGACGAGGCCGGCGGCTGATATTCGTCCCGATAGATCTGCAACGCGGTGAGAAAGAGGCCGACCAGAATCGGTCCTAGAAACAAACCCAGAATGCCATACGCAGCCAAACCACCCAGCACACTGAAGGTCAGCAACAACACGGGAATCTGCGCCCCCTGACCGATAAACAGCGGCTTCAAAATCTGATCGATGGTCGAGACGACCCCGATTCCCCACGCCAGCATGACCAGCCCCTTGCCTAATGCCCCGGTCCACAGCAGATACAGTGCGACCGGCCCCCAGATGAGCGCCGTGCCGCCGAACGGCAACGGCGCCAGGAGGATGGTCAGGGCCATCAACACGATTGGAAAAGGCACTCCCAGCACAGCATAGGCCGCCCCGGCGAGCAGTCCCTGCGCGACGGCCGTCAGCACAATCCCCTTCACGACGGCACGAATGGTTTGGTCCAGGCGGACGAGAATCTTGTCTTTATGCGAGGCTTCGAGCGGAATCAGACCGTAGAGCGACGCGAGCCAATGGCGGCCATCCTTGAAGAAAAAAAACAGGGTAAACACCATGACGAGAAAGTCGGCGACCAACATGAACACGTCGCGCACGAGATCGCTTAATTCAGCCACGATGAACTTGCTGAACGTCTTGGCGCTGGATAACACAAATTGCTCCAGGTCGCTTTCCTGTCCCGTGAATCGTTCCAACCACTCGCGCGCCACCCCGCCGCCGGGAAGTCCCGAGAGGCGGTCCGGCAACTGCTGAACACCTCCCGAAGCAATCCACTCCCGCACCGCGCGTTCGGCGGATCCGGCCTCCTTGACCAACATCACGCTGAGAACGACCAACGGCACCACCACCAAGGCGAGCGCGCCCAGCGTCAGGATCACGGCGGAATGCAACTCCTTCCCGCCAAGCCAGGCCGTCAACCGCACATGGAGCGGAAAGCAGAGATGCGCCAGGATCACCGCCCACAGCACCGGAAAGACGAACGGGCGAAACATGAGGCCCATCTGATACAACAGCCCCAGCAAGACGCCGAAAAAGCAGACTGCGAAAATCTGTCGTCGATTCATGGAAATCCCGAGATCACCTGCGTTGCAGGCGTTGATAACAGAACCCGCTCAGGATGTCACGCACGGACGACCGTCGTGCCTGAGCGGGTGCTATCGAAAGAAGCAGAGAGCAAGCCGGAGTTGTGGGAGCACATCGGGCCATGCGGCCCTCGCGCGCGAGGAGGGAACTGTCAGGAGTTTTCGCCCACCGCCGCAACCGCCTTGGGCCGCTGAGAGGAAATATCACGGACATTGGCCGGGAGCTTCTGCGCATCCTCCCCCCAGGACGACACGCCCATGTCCGACGTGCCTTGGAACTTGGCCCCATCCTCCATCGAGAAGGCTGGCGCATGCACTTCGCCAATGAGGATCCCGGTCTTGAGCAATTGCAGTCGTTCCGTCGCCCGAACCGTCGCCTTGATCTTCCCGCTGCTGATGATCGTCCCGGCGGTAATGGTCCCCTGCACCACCCCGTCTTCACCGATCACGACCGTCCCGGCAGTCTGCAGGTCACCTTCCAATCGACCGTCGATGCGGACGGTGCCTTCCACATGAATTTCGCCCCTGAGCAAGACGCCCTTGGCCAGCAGGGTGATATTGTCGCTTTCCACAAAGCCGGACTTCTTCATCATCACGAACTCCTTGTCGCAGGCAGTGGCGGGTGAACCGGAGAACCATCCCAACATGAAGCGAGCCTACACCAGCTTTTCGAACCGACCTAGAAAAAACCAAAACTGCGTTTCACCCGCTCCCAGAACCCGCTGCCATGCACTTCGCAGTAGACCGACGGCTCTGTGCCTTCGACAAATACCTCCGCCACCCGCTGCGGGCATTTCGACGTCGCGAGTTGCAACGACTGCGGATCGATCTCGCGTGTCACCACCGCAGGCGGTTGGGTAAAGTCATGGGCGTTCGCCGGCATGATCCGCCGCATAAACTCCACCCACATCGGCAAGGCGGCTTGCGCGCCCGTCAGATGTAGCGCCTCCTCGTCATCGAAACCCACCCAGACCCCCACGACGACATCCGGCGTATAGCCGATAAACCAGGCATCGCGATAGCCATCCGTCGTCCCTGTCTTTCCTGCCACAATCCCGCGCAATCCCATCGCTTTGGCCTTCGCCGCAGTCCCGCGCTCCACCACCCCTTTTAACAGCGAGGTCATCACATACGCCCCCTGAGGCGACACCGCTTGATGCCGGGCCGGCGTATGATGCCAGGCCGGATCCCCCTCCGGAGTCATCACCATCTGCACGGCTGTCGGGGCCACCATCAAGCCTCCATGCGCCAAGACGCCATACGCCGAGGTGAGTTCCAGCAACGACACCCCGGACGTCCCCAGCGCGATGGACAGATTATCGGCCAATGCACTTCGAATCCCCAGGCTCTCCGCCAGATGGAGAATGCGCTTGGTCCCCACCGCTTGCGCAATTTTGACCGCGGGAATATTGAAGGATTGTTCCAAGGCTGTCCGCAACGACACCGTCCCGTGGAATTTGTGGTCATAATTCTGCGGCGCCCAGACGCCGGCCCCTGAATCAAAGGTGACCGGTTCGTCCACAATGGCTGTCGCAGGCGTAATGGGTTGTCCACCGGCCAGTTCACGGCGCGCCTCCAGGGCGGCCAGATAGACCAGCGGCTTGAACAACGATCCCGGTTGACGTTTCGCCTGCACGGCGCGATTGAATTGGCTCATACGATAGTCACGGCTTCCCACCATCGCCAAGATGCCGCCGGTCGCCGGATCGATGGCCACCAACGCCCCCTGCACCAACGTGGGATGATCCTTCAACGCCGGATAGGCCGTTTCGAGCTTGATCAACTCGCTATCCAACGTCTGCGCAGCCAACCGCTGCAACACGGGATCGAGGGTCGTATACGCCCGAACACCATCGGGAAGCGGAGTGCCCGTGGCCTCCTCTACTTGACGCAGCAGATAATCCACGAAGAACGGGGCATCGGCCAGCGTGTCTTGCGGCGGCATCACTCGCACGGGCGCGTTGACGGCTTGCGCACGGGCCACCTCATCGATAATGCCCAATTCATGCAACCGACCCAGCACGACATCCCGGCGTTGCTTGGCAAGCGTGGGGTTTCTCAACGGTGAGTATGTATTCGGCCCCTTGATCATCCCCACCAACAAGGCGGCTTCTTCCAGACTCAATGCGTCCATGCGTTTCCCGAAATACCGGTGAGACGCCTCTCCGACGCCATAGATCGACACCGAACCGACCTGCCCAAGGTAAATCTCATTGGCATAACTTTCGAGAATGGCCTGTTTACGATACTTCGCCTCCAAGACCAGCGCGGCAATAGATTCCTTCAGTTTTCTGCCGAATGTGCGCTGTGGTGAGTAGAACAGGTTTTTGGCCAGTTGCTGGGTGATGGTACTCCCACCCTGAATGACCGTTCCCCGTGTGAGATTGGTCCATACGGCACGTAACACGGCAACCGGATCGATGCCCAGATGGCTGAAGAATCGACGGTCCTCGATCGCCAGCAGAATATCGAGAAACCGTGGCGACAGGTCGTCGTATGACACCCATTCGCGGACTTGCCGCGAAGCGCCACGCAGTCCGCTGATCAGTTGAGGCTCCAGATACGCGGGAAATAACTCGTCGCCACTCTGAATCGAGAGTACCCGTGCCACACGCCCCTGATCGAGCACCAGCCGAGTGGGGACGGGCCGCAGATGCAAATCACCAAACTCGTGCAGATGGATGTCGATTTCAGAGGGCGTCACGCGATATTCGCCGGGTGTGCGGACGGCCGCATCGACCTGGTGGTACCCGAGACGGTTGAGGCGTTCGATAAGATGCGAGGCAGCAATGTCCAAATCGGGCTTCAGCAGGAACGGGGCGCCATAAATGAGGCGGGGGGGATGCTCATCACCCGTCGGCAGGGCCAGGCTGGTGGAAAGGTAGAGGCCGTAGGTCAGGGCGCTCCCTGCGGCAAGGAGCACGACGCCCACTAGGATCAGAAGCCCTCGTACGAACCAGCGCCTAACGACCGTCACCACCACATCCCCATAGGCCGAGCATACGCGATCCGGCGGACGAAATCACATCCGGCCACCTCGTTGAATCTCCCGTCGGCCCGGTCCAGGCTTGACAAAGCGCCCGCCGTGCTCTTAGATGATCGCACACGGCCGGTTGCCTACGATCTTGTACCTAGACTTAGCCATACGAGGAAAGCACCGGTGAAGACACGACGATCCGCCACCGACAACTCCTTCCATGCGTTACAGAACATCCGCTCCGGTGCGGCGAAATTGCCGCATCCGACTGATCGCCGTCGCACCACGAGAGAACCACACAACCGATTCACGACTGGACGCGTGTCGTCCGTGTGCAGCCTCCTGCTCGCCGGCATGATCGCCACGTGTCCGGCTGTGGTGTCAGCAGGCAGTTTTCGCATTTACGATCACAGTGCCTCGGCAACCGGTCAAGCGTCCGCATTCACGGCCCAAGCCGACGATGCCTCGGCCGGGTACTACAATCCGGCCGGCATGACCCAACTCCGCGGCGTGCAACTGTCGGCCGGCACCACACTCATCGCCGGTGGGTTCTCGTTCCAGAATGCCGCAGGCACGCAGGCCAATGGAGACCTTCGCGGCAGTGTGGCCGTTCCGCCTCCATCTAATTTCTACATCACCGCGAACCTCAAGGATCTCGGCATCGGTTCGTCCGAGAGCACCGCGGTCGGCCTGGCCGTCTTCAGCCCCTTCGGCACATTAACCCGTTGGCCGGACAGCAGCCCCTTTGCGACCGCCACCACCAAAGCCGCCTTCGAGTTGATCGATATTCGTCCGTCCATCGCCTTTAGACCGCTGCCAGATCTGGCCATCGGCTTGGGAGCGGATGTGTATACCTTTTCGGGAGCGTTCGGCGAAGGGCAAGTGGAGCGTCAGTTTCGCTGGCCGGGCGGGCGCGGCATTCCCGCCGGGACCGGCATGGAATTGAATGGGCGGGACACGGCGGCCGGCTTCAATGCCAGCCTGCTGTACACGCCGTTGCGAAATGAAGATGGCCGCCCGCTCGTCAACATCGGCCTCATCTATCGCAGCCAGGCCACGCTGCATCTCGACGGCCAATTGCTCGCCGGCGGTACCCATGTGGCGGACGCCCGCACGACCTTTGTCGTGCCGCAGGTACTCACCGGCGGCATCGCACTCTGGCCCGTTCGCAACACAGAACGGGAATGGAAATTGGAATTGGATGTGGACTATACAGGCTGGAAATCGGTCCGCAACCTGGACGCTCACTTGTCGAACGGCCTCACCGTCGCCACCCCGGCCAACTGGATCAGCGGCTACACCGTGATGATCGGAACGGAGCACAAATGGCTGAATCCCGCACCGCTGCCGGATTGGGACGTCGCCTTGCGCGCCGGGTACTGGCATTCCCAGAAAGCCATTCCCGACCAAACCTTCAACCCTGCTATCCCCGACGGCGACAACCATGCCGTCTCCACCGGAATCGGGTTCATGTGCCGGGAACATGGCCGGTTTCTCGGGGTCATTCCTTGCGGCGGGTCCGGCAAAACGCTCAGCCCCAAGGGACTCGGTCTCGACCTGGCCTACCAGGCCATCCTGTATGAAAATAGAACCGTCGCCGGCAACATCAATCCAACCGTCAACGGTACCTATCGCACGACCTTGCATGTCGGCTCCATTAACCTCCGGGTGAATTTTTGATGCCCCGCTGTTCTCGGACCCGTGTTAGAGTACCGTCATTCACGATGCGCACCGAAGGCCTAACCATCTCCCCTGTGGCTTGTGCGCGGTGATTCCGTTTTCGAGCGAGGCCTCTCCATGGATCGCCCGTCTCAGGCTGACTCAACCTCCGACCTCCACGCCCAACAAATTCACGTCCTCTATCGCAACATGCCGACCGGTGTGTTGGCCAGCGCCGCCAATGCGGCAATTCTCGCTGCCGTGGAGTGGTCGGTCGTTCCGCATGCGCCGCTGGTAGCCTGGGTCCTGCTCCTGTGGCTCATCGCCGCCGCACGGGCGATCCTGATTCTGCAATATCGCCGTGCGACTCCAGCTGGCCGGGCTCGTTCTGACTGGCACCGCTGGATGTTGATCAGCACCACCGCAGCCGGTGTCGCCTGGGGCGGCAGCGTCTATTTCCTCACCGCAGACATCCCACTTCCTTATGAATTGGTGCACCTGTTCGTCCTGGGAGGCATGACCGCGGGGGCCATCTCCGTGCTCTCGGTCTCGCTGCCCCTCTTTCTCTGTTACGCCATGCCGGTCACACTGCCCGTTCTCGGACACCTGCTGTTCAGCGGACAGGACTTTCATCTCATCATGGGAGCCATGGGCTGCCTGTTCCTTCTCGCCACCGTTCACTCGGCGTGGAATTTCAATCGTGTACTGATGTCCTCCATACGCTTGCAGTTGGAAAAGGTCAGCCTGGTGCAGTCGCTCACCACACGCACGGAAGCCGTGGAACGGCTGAATCAGGACATCACCAAAGAGATCCACGAACGTCGCATCATCGAGGACCATCTCCGAACTGCTCAGAGTGACCTGGAACAGCGCATCGCCGAGCGCACCACCGATCTTGCGCAGGCCAATGCCAGACTGCAGGAAGAGGTGCGTGAGCATCGCCTCACAGAAGGCGCGCGGCTCTCGAGTGAGAAGCGATTCAACTATCTCACCGACAACCTGAACCAGGGAGTGTGGTTCGCACGTGCCCAACCGCCGCAGGTGCTGTACGTGAATCCGGCGTTTGAACGAATCTGGGGATTGCCGGCCGCACGGTTCTATGACAATCCCAAACTCTGGCGGGATTGTGTGCACCCGGATGATCAACGGATGGTGATGGAAGTCTATGATGCGGAGTTGACCAGTCCGACCGGGCGAGATATGCAGCTGCTGTATCGCATTGTCCGCCCTGACGGAAAAATTCGATGGATCCATGATCGGATGGTCATCCACCGCTCTGAAACAGGCGACGTCGACAACCTGAGTGGGATCACCGAAGACATTACCGAAGCCCGCGAACTGGAAGACCAGCTGAGGCAGGCCCAGAAAATGGAGGCCGTCGGACGATTGGCCGGGGGAGTCGCCCACGATTTCAACAATGTCATGACCGTCATCCTCGGATACAGCGCGGTGCTGCTTCAGGAGCTGAGTCAAAACTCCTCAGCCCGCTACTTCGTCCAGGAAATTCAGCGGGCGGGCGAACGATGCGCGGCGCTGACCGGGCAGCTGCTCGCCTTCAGCCGTAAACAGATGCTCCACCCGGTCTCACTGGATCTCCATCGCGTGATTCGGGACCTCATGGCCCTGCTCAAGAGCCTCATCGGTGAACACGTCACAATCGTGCTGCAGCTCGATCCCTCTCCGCGATGGGTCAAGGCTGATGCGGTCCAGCTCGAACAGGTCCTGCTCAACCTAGCCGTCAATGCCCGTGATGCCATGCCGCATGGCGGCACCTTGACCATCGACACATCCCAAGTGTTTCCCGAAAACGTGTGGGGTCCCAACCACGACGCACGTACCAGCCGCACCTATGTGCGACTGCGCGTCCACGACACGGGAACCGGCATCGACGCGGCCACGAAGGCCAAAATCTTTGAGCCGTTTTTTACCACCAAGCCGCCGGGACGAGGCACTGGGCTCGGACTCTCAACGGTATACGGCATCGTGCATCAAAGTGGAGGGTCGATCTCGGTCGAGAGCAGCGTCGGCCACGGCACCACGATGACGGTGTTTCTGCCGGAGGTCGTGCCTCCGCATGTCGCGCTTCCGGCTGCCGTGTCCACACCCGATCCCAAACAGGCGACAGAAATCATCCTCCTCGTGGAGGACGAACCTTCCGTCCGACTGCTGACCCAGCACATTCTTCGCACCCACGGCTACACGGTGCATGAGGCGGAAGACGGCTTCCAGGCGCTGGATCTGATTCGCCGCAACTCGCTCCACGTTGATTTATTGGTCACCGATCTCGTCATGCCCGGCATGAACGGGAAAGAGTTGGCAACGCGCCTTCGCAGCCACTTCGCAGACCTGAAGGTCCTCTACATGTCGGGCTATAGCGACAATCCACCCGTCACGGGCGACGAGTCGCAGGGACAGACGACATTTTTGCAGAAGCCATTTTCACCCGAAGACTTGATTCGTCTGGTGGGTGAAATGTTGCAACCCGTCTCATCCACCTGACGAACGGTTTCACGCGCTGAGACCGGGCCATCCGACCGACCCGCTGGGGCTACTTGCCCTCTCCTCCACTCCAGCCGACGCGATGCGCCGCTCTCGCAAAGCGAGACAACCCCGTGCCCTTCACTATTCCGCAGGGGTCGTGACCGACGACCGGTTCAGTGCCCCAACCGTCGCAGCTGAATGCGGAATCCATTGCGGCAGCAGCGACCCCACGACCATTCCCCCTGATGCTACCAGCATGCCCACCAATTGCGGCGGCCAGACTTGATCGGGGGTGACGGACCACTCCAATGTCAGCCAGGTCGCGAGACCGGCGACAATGGCAAGCATGGCGCCTTGCGTCGTCGCGCGCGGCCAGTACAACCCGGCCAAGAGCGGCACAAACGCCGCCACCAGCGTCACCTTGTACGCACTTTCCACCATCTTGAAAATGCTGGCTTCCGAATTGAGGGCAAACAGCAAGACGAGCGCGGCAAACCCGACCAACACCGTCCGCATCACGGCCAGCAGCCCGCGATC
>JAEURX010000042.1 GCA_016788885.1 Nitrospira sp.
AGCACCCTGCTCTAGCCTAACGAGCACCACCTATTCGAGGTCATGATTCGTTATTTTGCATAAGGATACATCATCCTCGTTCGTCACTTCGTTGGTTTGTAAACCGCCGGTTGGGGGTTCGATTCCTCTCGCCAGCTCCATTTTTCAATGGTTTACATGGAATAATGTCTGATGTCTCAAAAAAAGGTTCACTAGGTGTTCACCAACATAGCCCCGGATACCCTGACTTTTTGGTCAGAAAGAGTTAGTCCCTCCATTTGTAAGCTCCCCGTAGATCGAGACACGCAAAAGGAGAATCTTCAGGCAGGTGACGTTGGTCTCATTCCGAGGCAATTCTTAACCAGAGCAGAGGGCTTCTTCGGCGATCGGTTTAGCCTGACGTTGTGCGACAAACTCATCCGGGGTCATGTGCCCAAGTGAGCTGTGAGGGCGGTGGTGATGGTAATCCATCCGCCACGTTTCGATGATCGCTTGGGCTTCGGCCAGTGAGGCGAACTGGTGGACGTTCAGACACTCGTCGCGGAGCCGCCCGTTACACGATTCAATAAAGGCGTTTTCCACGGGCTTGCCGGGGCGAATAAAGCCGAGCTGGACGCCCCGCCGATAGGCCCAATCTTCCAAGGCGCGCGAGTGGAATTCCGTTCCATGATCGACGGTGATGGAGCGAGGCCCCTGGCCCTCCCCGAGGACGCGATCAAGCACCTGGCTAACCGTCTCTCCCGTCATTCGGAATCTCGCCTCTAGCACCGGACTGCAGCGACTCCAGTTATCCACCACCGTCAAGATTCGAAATGGCCGCCCGTCGGCCGGGGTATCATGGACAACATCCATGCTCCAGCGCTCGGTCGGCCCGGTTGGATTCGGGGCCGGCCCACGATGCAGGGCGATGTGTTTCCGGCGCCGCACCCGCATGCGCAGCTGTAACCCATCCAGGTGATACAATCGTCGGACGCGCGTCCGATTGATCAGCCACCCCTCACGCCGCAGCAAGACCCAGATCCGCATGTAGCCAAATCGAGGCCGAGCATGCGCCAGATCCCGAATGCGGAGCCGGAGGGCCGATTGATCCTTGGCGCGACTGGTTCGATACCACGAGGCTCGCCCAAACTGCGCCAAGCGACAGGCCCGCGCACAACTCACCAAGAACGTCTCATGAAGCCAGTGAGCCAATTCTCGGCGCCGGGCAGGCCTCAGACTTTTTTTCGTAAGGCCTCCGAGAGCATGTGTTTGTCGAGGGAGAGATCGGCCACCAGCCGTTTGAGCCGGGCGTTCTCCTCTTCCACTTGCCGCAGCCGGCGGAGCTCGCTCACGCCCAGGTGCGCGTACTTATTTTTCCAGGCGTAGAAGGTTTGCTCGGCGATGCCGAGTTGCCGACAGACATCCCCAACTGGGATCCCACTCTCGGCTTGCCGGATGGCATAGACGATCTGCTCTTCGGAGAATCGTGACCGCTTCATCGATCCACTCCTTTCGGCGAGGACCGTCGAAGCCATCATGCTACTCTCGTGTTAGAGTGCCGTCGTTTTCTGGGGAGACGTCAAACTAGCGTTGGCAAACAAATGGAACATCCGATTCAAATAAAGGAGGCCACTTCTTACTATGGTTAATCAGACACGCTCACTTTCCGTCCATTCTTGTACTCCTCCACTGTTTTGCTCACAGTATTCAAAGAAATAGACTGAGAGGTGCCATCCACTTTAAGCCCTCGCGACCCGGCTAAGGCCTGTAGGTATTCGCGGCTATCACTTATCACGCTTGTACTCGTGATCCCCAAATCAAACGGTCGGGAGCTGAAAATCGCTTTGATCGTTTCCGCTCCAAACGGACCTTGGATCGTGAATTGCTCCGGGGAGGTGTCATCTCCAAAGGCATATACACGACCCGCCTTCACGACTCCTTGTCCCCGAAATTGGTTCGGAACCATATGGACAACCGTTCCATCTGCCTGAAAATAATCCAGTTTCAGATACGCGTCCCGCTCCGATTGCACAGAAATGATAAGCCGGTCTCCCTCGACATAGTGACCGTCCGATTTATTCGTCCAGATCTTGGCTTTTGAAGAAGGAGACTGCGGCACCACAGACACCGCTGCCTGAGAAATTTCCTTCGCATTAACCCGTTGACGGATCATGTCCTCCATAGAGACAGGACTCATGAAAGCCGTGATCGTGACACAGATTTCTTGGCCTCGTTTTTCTTCTTTTTCTACGCGCACACGTTCAAGGAGGGCTGCGCTGGCAGTCTGTACCACATCTTCCTCGAGTCTAAAATTTTTCACTATGGTGGCAGATTCAACAAAGACGCGATGACTCCGCACTGCCTGCTCCTGCGCCAAGCTGATAGCGACCCGTTTCGCCTGTGCCGGCGTCTCGCTGTCGCCGTAGGCATAACAAGCTTGCCCCTCGACAGGCTCCTGAGATGTGCTGGACCCGCCAGGTGATAGGGGCTCACTCCGGGCATTCCAAGCGGGAGTGATAAGCGCACAGACCAATAATGGAATCGACCATGAAATCCACCGGTCAAGTTTAGAAATCCGAGACCATTTCATGACAAGCTCTCACGGTGCGGAATCGCAGCCACAACACTTTTCTACATCCAATTACTAATTAACAAGAACGGCGCCCAGAAACTGGGATGACCATACCCGGGCTCATTCAGGATCATCAATTGGGCTCGCTGCAGAGCCACTGCTTTGGTCACCGAAGGATCTCGAAGCTGCCGATAGAATTCGTCGACTAGTTCCGAGGTGGCTTTGTCGTCAATGAACCACAGCGTAGCCAACGCGCTTCTGGCTCCGGCCTTGACTGCTACTCCGGCCAACCCCAGAGCTGCCCGATCATCCCCGATTGCAGTTTCACAGGCGCTGAGCGTGAGCAGTTCAAGCGGAGTCTGCCGGTACTGAAGCAGTCCTACAAGCTGCGAAAGCCGGTTCATTGTGATCTTGTCATCGTAGGCGAGTAAAAATGATTTGTTTACGTCATTCTCCACCACCCCGTGTGACGCGATATGCACCATCCCCACTCCCTGTTCTTTTATTTCTCGTTCCATAGAGGGCACCAGAAATTGGCTATCCAAGAGAAGCTTCCCCCCATAGAGGGTTTTCAGAGTATCAACCTCCGTAGCGACGTTCGGCAAAGCCGGGAACCCTTGGACGGACTCTGTTAACCCCATCGAGAGCAGATTGATTTTGGTTCGGTCGACGGGCCGGGTATCGGTCAAATCCATGCTGGGGGTAACTGCCATAGCATACGTATCAATCGCAAAATGCTTTCCATCATAAAGCGCGGCCATCGGAACCGTCCGGAGAGGTCCATCGGGTACGAACACCAAGGTATGAATGGCGCGTGACGAGTATTCACGTTGCGCCGGCGCTACCAGCCAACCATAGAGTCTTTGAGCATGGGTAAGGTAACGGTTTGATTGACGATCTTGGATCGTCCTGCGGAAGGCTCTGACCTCTTGAGTCAACTGTTCCGCGTTTACCGGAACACCAAAACGATACAACTTGTCGCCCATATCAACGAGCAATTCCAAGCGATCCGGAAGAATGATCGGATAAATAACCGCAGTGTGATCAGGAATCGCCCCGCGGCCCCGCTTCGCAAGCATATTCCCCACGCAGTCGTCTCTAAAGTAGTCCTGCAGCTCGGCAGTTCTACTTGCTTCGACGGCTTCCCGAACCTGCACGAGTAGCCGCTGAACCTGTTCGGGCTCTTGAGAATTCACGGCTCGACGTAACAGCGAATCCTCAAATTCCGTAAAGAGCGGTGCAATGGAATCGTGAAATGAGTGGTGACGGCCCTGATAGCCGACAGAAAATTCATAGCGAATGGGTTTCAGGATAGTCACGGCTCGCTGATACGCCGCAAGCGCCTCATCTGGTTTGTCGGATGCCTTGAGCAGACGGGCCGTCTGCCATTGCCATCGGTAGGAAGACTCCGGCACGTTGCCCTTCTGGGCGGCGAGTGCAGCTCTTCGCGTGAAATCTAGGGCCTCTCCATAACGATGTTCCTTCTCCAACAAAGCTCCTAAATAACCCCAGGCATAAGACTGTGCCCGCGGGTCTCCTAGCCGGGTAGCAACCTGCGCAGCGGCGACAAAGGAATCCGAAGCCTGTCGCACCAGGCTATTGTCGGAGGGGACATACGATGGCACCTTTTTTCCCTCCCGTGAAGCAGGTGACGTTCCTGCCCCAACGCCTAGCCCTCGGGTATTACCGGCAAAGGGACCCTCCGCAGCTTGCGCCATCATCCGCGGTGAAGACACCGCCATTCGAAGGTCATCGTACGTCAATCCTATATTGAGCAAACCATAGGCTTTGGAGTAAGAATCCTCCAGACTTTGGATCTCTGCATAAGCAAGGTCGAGCTGCTTTTCCGCTTCGGTAAGTTGCTGCTCTTCAAACAACGCCATCGCCATGTTCGTTTGCGCCATCACAGCGAGCGCCGGCTGATCAGTGAGGCTCGCGAGGCTCTTGCTTTCAAGATAGACGTCGATCGCTTCAATCCGCTGGTTGGTTGATGTCAAGGCGTTCCCCAGGTCATTGAGAAGCATGGCGAGCAACCCCGTGTCCTTCTCTTCCTCTTCACGCACAAGACTCACCGCCTTGGTAAGGTGTTCGAGCGCAAGGTCGCTCTGACCCAATGCAAGTGCGGCATTGCCGAGACGCCCCAGAATAGCGGCGGTCTGTGCTCGGCTGCCAACTTGCTCCGACAGCTTCAAGGCAGCTTGCAAGGTCGTAAGAGCCTCGCGGATCTGTCCCTCTTGCTGAAACGCATAGGCAAGATGGGTCAACGCCTGGCTTTGCTCTTTTAACTGGCCTTCTCGTTCATAGAGACGGGCTGCCTCCATCCAATGCAACGCCGCCTGAGGAAAGGATCCTTGGGTGAAAAACTCCCGGCCCTGCGCCATTTCTTGTTCAGCCGGCCTTAGAGTCTGTTCATTGGCGAGCACATGATGTAACCCGAGCGCTATGAGCACTATGACAATGCAACTCCAGCGTAAGAATTTCGTGCAGAGCCATCCGACAAGATGGCCCTGCCTGACGCTATTTAGGGGTGAGTTCATAATGCCCTCCGTGCCGACCGACGATTCCTATCATTGATGATCAGCATCCTTTATCCAGCTGGAGAAAGGCCGCCACGCCGGGGGCCAGATTCAATGTGCCCTGCCCTCTCCTTACTGCGCTTGCCGGAAGGAGCGAGAGGCCGCTGATTTTCGGTGTCCCGGTTTGAACACCTAACGGGCTCGCGAGCATTCCACCTGGCTGCGGTGGCGCTGCATCCCGACCACGTTGAACAAATGAGCTGAACTCTCCCGTCTTACTCCCGACGCAACGATCCGACGCCATAATGAGTTGATTGGCATAAGTCGATGGAAGTGGTGTAGTGGGCGCTTTTCCGGCTGCAACGGAATTGCTCGCTGCGGCAGAATTGCTCAGGGACGTGTCGAGTACTTGCACGTTGGCTGAGGCGGTCGAATTTCCCTCCGATGCCGTAATGGTGGCAATTCCTACAGCCTCGCCTCGTATTGGCGTCGTCACACTCTTCTGACCTGCCGGGATGATCACGAACGGATCTGGCCTTGCCACACCGGTATTACTGCTATCGAGTGCCACACGCACGTCTCTAGAAGAGGGCGCGGCTAATGTGATGGTGACATTACCGGTAGTATTGGATGAAACAGTGAGGTTGGGTGCAAATGTCGTGATCGGGGGCGGGTTCACCACCACAGGCGCAGTGACGTTTCCACCAGCATAAGAAGCTGTAATGGTCGCTGTCCCGGGGTGCTGGCCAAGCACGATCACCGGGCCGGTGCTTTGATTCTGGCCAATCGTGATCGGAGTGGGTGCCGGGATTGCATCAGGATTGGAACTTGTGAACGTTACGGTTATCGGATGAGGCGCTGGTTTTCCCAGCACAACGCTCAGGGTCTCATTGTTGCCTTCAATGAGCGGAGTAGCAGGACCAAAGGACTGCAACGGAATGGGATTGACTTGTATTGGTGAACTTGGTGGTGTGCTCGCCACTTGCTGATTACCTACCTGCAAGGAAGCGGTGATAGTGGCAGAGCCTGATTGGAGGGTTGAAAACGGTACGGACGCGCTGCTGGTTTGACCAGCCGGAATGGTGACCTGATTGCTCGGGAGTGAAAGCACCGAAGAGTTAGATGCTCCGAATGTGACGGTCACCGGTACTGACAGCGGCCTTCCCAGCGTAATGCTCACTGTCCCCCCATCTCCTTCGGTCAGCGCCGAGGGAGTGGGAGCCAGCGAACTGGATGGAAATGTTACCTGGACCAAGGCACCAGCCGGCGCACTGGTGCCGGCGGAAGCTTTGACGGATGTCGTACCCGGCGCCACGCCATGGACTCCCGGAGTGACGGATGCTGAATTGCTTCCAGCAGGGACTGTTACAGCGGCGGGGGTTACTGAGGCGACATTCGCATTATCGCTGTTGACTTGAATGTCAACTTGCCTGGTAAAAGCGTGGTTGAGGGTCACCGTTAAAGGCCCATTTCCGCCAACATCTAATGTCGTAGCCGGGGATAGTGATGTGACGGCTGGAGACGACACAATGAGTTGGGTGGATGGCAGATTGGCAACCTGGAGTGATCCGTCCTGAATAATGATTACCGGAGGCTTTCCACTAGTGAGATCCGTGCCAATATAACCGGTCCCGTTTGTTCCGTTGTAGGTCACTCCGTTGAGCTGTATCGCGGCACGAGCGTTTATGACGGCGTCAACACCACTAGGACCCTGACCAAGAGTAATTGTGCCGGCGAGTGATGGAGACGATTCGCAGGGGTAACAGTAATTTGAGTAGCTGTGAGCCCCAGTCTCTTGATTCAGGTCAACGAATGTCCACGAATCACCTTCATATGCAGGTTGTAAGGGCCCAACACTCGTAACTCTTACCACTCCATTAGGAGCAGATAGATTTCCACCAGCAATTAGGATGTTCCCTCCCACAAACGCCAGAGCTGGTCCCGGCACTGATAAATTGCTTTCGGTAATGGTAATTGGGCCTGGCGTTGTCCCTTCTTTCCCCATAAAGCCGAATGCCACGACAGAGGCAATGGAAAGAATGCCTACGTCCTTGACAGACGAATTCATCGTGAATTGACCTTCATTGCTAAAGTTCAAAGTATTGGCAGTAGTGAATGTCGCTGAACCGCCGACGTTTAGCTGTGCATGAGAGCCGAACATGATCCCGCTGGGATTCATAAACCAAAGATTTGCATTGCCGAAGTTGAATTGGGAGTTGCTATAGCCAGTAGTTTGGAGGGTGCCATTTATTACTGACTGCTCTCCGCCCACAACTCGGGCGAAAATATTGGTTGTAGAGGAACCATCATTATGAAATTGCGCCAACGCCTTATCTCCAATGCTAAATGATTGAAAACTATGAAACAAATTGGTGCCAGCTCGGGTGCCTCCCGTGATGGTTGTCGAAGTGCCAGAACCATTTGTTATCTGAGTTTGAAGATTTTGGCTAGAATTTCCAGGCAGAGTGATGTTGTTATTAACCTGAGCTCCGCTAATAGAACTAAACGAAAGTAGTATCGATCCAGTAATCGACCACAGTAACAACAAGGCCAGCCTGTTGGTCTCAATTTGAATAAACATAACGGCGCTCCTCTAGTTCGTTATGTCGAAGATCGACGACTTCCGCTGATAATTCCACCCCTGTAAAACTTTCGGCCAGCGATAACATCCTGGGAACCGGTCCGGCGCGTTGATGCTCTATACGTATTGAATGGTGATCATTCATTTCATCCTATCTACAACGCCTGCACGACCAACTGTAAATACACGCCGTGGTCCTGCAGATTCCCATTGCCTCCGCGAAAATGGTTGAGTTGCTGTCCCCAATAAACTTCGAAGTGGCTGCCTGGCAGGAAATTCCAAATTGCTCCCACGCCGACACTCGCCAATGTCTTGGGGGGATCGATCGGACTGGGAACGGTCGTCTGCCATCCGTGGCCAAAGTCAACGAAGGGAGCAATAAACAAGGTATCGACTCCAGCGGCCGTCCTGTATAGAGGTACGCGCGCTTCTACTGAGGCGATCGCCGCATTGTCCCGGATGAGCGTGAAGGCTCGATATCCGCGCACGCTATAGCGCCCGCCCACCGAGATCTGTTCCAAGGGAAACAAATGATCGTTGGACAGTTGCACCACCCCTCTCCCAACTAATTGCGTTCGCAGAAACTGAAGCTGCCGCAACCACTGCCCTTCACCCAACCAGGAAAAGAAACGTCCGTCTGGCAAATTCACGGTTGGATTGGTGGTGGCACCAAGCGCCCCTATACCGAGTGAAAAGCGCGACAGCGCCGAGAAAACTTGGTTGTCGCCCCGGTGCACCCAATCCTGAGTGAAGCGCAAGACCGCTAATCTGAACACCCCGTTCGCCGCGCCCTGGATAAACTCAAACGGCTGGCCCTGCAGAAAACTTTTGTTCTCTTCATAGTCGAGTCCGAGTGAGACACCGAACTCCTGCCTCGGCGTCCGGTACAGGGGCTGTCGAAGCATTACACCGATGATTTGGGATTCGTTTTTAATATCGAGCACCTCAAAGGGGTCTTCTACGACCTTAAAATTGAAGCGGCGATACTGAACAGAGAGCGTGGTATCCCGCGCTGTCACCGGGACGGCATAGGAGAAGTTCAAAATGGGATTCACTCCTGCGGAGGCTCCATATTGGAGCGTCAACGTATCGCCGATGCCGAACAGGTTCTGATCCATCAAGGTAATTGAACCCTGCTCTGCTCCAACGGAGGGCGAGAGGAAATTATTGAACTCCAGCCATGCCTTGAAAGGATTCGCTTCTTTGACTCGCACATCGAGCGCGCTTTCTCCACGTACGAGGCCGGGTTTCAGCTCGGCATTCACTCGTTCGATACGGGGATTCGTCTGGAGAATTTGGAGGCGTTCCTGCAATGTATTCGCGTTAAGGGGTGGCCCGGCACTCAGTCGCAATCGATCCTCGAAGTACGACGTGCGGAACCACCGGTTGCCTTCAACATTGATCTCCTTCAGCGTGCCTTCGATGATCTGGACCGTGATGAACGGTTCGGTCACCGCCTGATCTGGAATGATCGCACCCGAGGTGACATAACCATGGTTGATGTAGAACATGGTCAATTCGAGCCTGAGACTTTCCAGATCTTCCGTGGTCAGCTCTCGATTCGTGTACTTGGAAGTCACTTCGGCAAGTTGTTGATCAGTGAAGGCGGTGTTCCCCACGAGGTGAATCTCCTTCACCGAAATTTTGAGGCCTGTAATTGGTTCACCAGGCCGGACCTGTGGCTGAGACGGCATTTGGAGCGCAGGCGGCTTGGGTGGCGGAGGGGCCTGAGGCAATTCTGGCTGTTTAGGAGGTAAGGGGATCGGTAGCTCGAGAGGCAACGGTAGTCCAGCTTGACCGAATACAGAAGACGCCAAGAATACATTGAGCAAGACTGCGGCGACGAATACCCCGCACTCAGCATACCTCGATATCGTTGCGTGGCCTTCGATGAATTCCTGGTAGGCCCCTAGTGCTTCTTCTCCTTCAGGAGTTGCTCGCCCCCGAACCATCGCTTTCACTCCTCCATGAGACAGCCTCGTTATAAATTCACCTATACGAGATGCATACGACGTACCCTTGCACGTACGGAGAGTTTCTTCGCCATTGGATTCGGAATATTTTCCTCTTGGCAGGATGACTAAGCATGTCAGCGTGCCAAGCAGCCCAGGGGTGAGGTTCGTATCTCATTGGATACTGATAAGTATCTGTACAGATACAGTCGCGTCTCAATGAAATGTACTTGTCCGATGTGACAAACAGCTCTTTATTTGTCTCACTTTGAGAAAGAACTTCGGACCTAGTTGAGGAGCCGCTGAAAGAACATGGAGTATGGAAATGAAGAGGAAGAAAGAAAGAAGGGGCACCCGAATCAAGGATTACAGATTTCGGCGCCGGATGGAAGGTTGTTATCGGCCAATGTCATCGCTGAAGCATAGGTCCCAAGCAACTGCCGGCGCGACTGCGTCTCGGAAACGGTTCGTGTCTTGGAAGTAGGCGCACCGTGCCGGCTGTCTTCGATCACAGAACGACCAACGTAAATGAATTACCTGATTGTCTCATCACGCCCGCTCCGATCGATAACCACAATCACCTGTCCCTTCTCTAGGAATTCAAAGTGATCTTTCACCCCGTGGATCGTCTGGGCGGCGGCATTGCTGATGACCAGATCCGTATGGCTGTTTCCCGCTGGTCGGAGCGCTTTGACATACAGCGGATTGTCCGTGACCTTCGGATGAGTTTTGGCCGTCACAGGGTCAGATACATAGGCGGCGATTCCTTCCTTCTGTCTATACTTCGCGAGCACGTAGCTCTGCGAATAGGCTTCTTGACCATCCTCTGTGAGAATTTTTGGAACCAAGGCCGGTCGCACCTCCATTCCTCGCGCATCGACTACCAGCCCCGTATAGGGGGCGACCGTTTTGGACCCAGCATCTGTCGGGATTTCCCGCACAAGACGCTTGGGTGCGGGAGCATCTTTAGGCGCAAACATCTGCGATGTTTGTCCTGTCAATTTCATTTGCAGCGTGACTTCATACCCGCCCTTCTCTAATTCCCGCTCCTGAATAACCTTCGCATCTTCAACCATTCCCTGGACCTTCACCTGAATCTCGTCAGTGGTAGCGACGTAATTTTTGACCGTCGTGGTGGAATCGACGCGGATCGCCGTGAATGCCTCCAACAGGTTTCGATAGGCTACAGACTGGGCGGCGCGTCTTGCCAATAGTCGAGCCTGCGTGCGGTTGATTGTATCCGGAGGCGGATAGCCGATCCCGGAAGCGGTCACCATCCCTGCCGTCCAGTCCACCATTCCGTTCTGCCCTAGCTTTTCCGTATAAGCAGTTGAGCCTGCCAAATCGCCGTCACTACCAGGTGCGGGTGAGGTTGGAACCGGCGCGGGTGAAGTCTGGACCGAAGTTGAGGCTGACGATGTCGGGCCTGCTGCAGGTGCTGAGCTAACCGCGGGAGTGTTTGAACCTTCTTTGCCCCGCACCTCCCTATCGCCCTGACAGCCCATGAGCAATACCGCGATGATACCGACCAGCCAGTGTTGCGTGTGATACATCGTCCGCCTCCCTTCGACTCTCATTCGAGGTCCGCCCTACCTACCCACAGGTCAGAACGATCAATAATCATGCCTTGCCAGCGCTCTTCCCCACGGCACCAACGCTCTCGTCTTTCAGTCGGCTCCAGGTCGAAACCGTACCACGGCTTTTCACGCTTTATCTGAATACGGGCCTTGTGATTTCCACCCTTCGGCCAGGTCGTCTTGTTCTCTCGCAAGACTTTCGTATACCCTACATGCCGTTGCCACCTCCCCGGCGCCGCCCGATGAGAGGCCCCTGATGCCAGACCGGATCTTTTCCGGGAAATACGTCGTCCAGGAAGAAATCGCCAAGGGCGGCATGGGGGTGCTTTATAAAGCCTTGGACCGGACTCTCAATCGCCTCGTCGCGATCAAGGTCATCCACGAACAGTTCTCCGGCGATCCCTCCTTCACCGAGCGGTTCATCCGCGAGGCCCGCGCCATGGCTCGGCTCCATCACGAGAACATCGTCACGATCTTTTCCGTTGAAGAAGATCGGGGCGCTCACTTTATTGTGATGGAGTATTTTTCTGGTATGGACCTCCGGGCAAAGATCAAGGCCCACCACTCGCTTTCCGTCCGTGAAGCGGTCGAAATCGCACTTCAGGTCGCCACCGCGCTGGCCTTCGCGCATTCCCAAGGCATCGTTCACCGCGACATCAAACCAGCGAACATTCTGGTTGATACCAGAGGGCGTGTCAAATTGACCGACTTTGGTATTGCGGCTGCATTGGACGAAGCCGCCATTACCAGCACGGGGCAAATCATAGGAACGCCCGAGTATATGTCTCCGGAACAGGCCGGAGGCACGGCGGTTGACGGCCGCACCGACCTGTATTCGTTGGGCATCGTACTGCATGAAATGATCGTCGGCCAGACTCCATTTCGCAGCATGCCCAAAACCAGCATCCTTACTAAGCTGCTGGATCCGGCATATGAAATTCCGCTGACATTTCCTCCCGAGGTACCATCGAGCGTGCAAGCCATTGTCGAAGACCTCGTACGCCGGGAACCAGAGTATCGAACGCCGAGAGCTGCGATTCTCGCAAGCCAGTTAAAGGAATGTCTGGAATCCCTCCCCCGAGAGGATACCGATGAGGCACCCACCATCATCGTCACGCCCTCTTCTCCGGTTACGTCTCGCACAACGAGAATCGCCACCGCCCCTTATTCTTTTGAATCGCACACCATCCCCTCCCGGCAGAACATAGGGCCACAGGTCGAGTCAGGGCCACAGTCGCCGGCCGAACAATCTCAACTCCTTCCTGTTTCTTCAGAAGTGCGTGATGAAGCGACAGATATTCTTCCGCGGACAAAACAGGCCTCGCAGACCTCGCCGCTACTACCAGAGAGCAAACCTATTCGGCGAACGTCTACCCAGGTAACGATGGCGATCGGAATCCTGAGCCTGATCCTCGTCTTCAGCAGCCTTGCCTATGTTTTATCCAATGGCATCCTGTTCAGAACTCCTTCGACAGACAAGACCGAACATCCTGCCTCCGCCACAACCACTTCCAGCAATGCCGAACCAACCAACGCCGCAAGTTCACGTCACGACCCGGTCTCCACGGAGAGTGCCCAACTACAGGCCAACATAGAACAAGAACAGCGACAACTTGAGATAGATCAGGCCAGAGTCGAAGCGAAACGCCGCGAAGCAGAGGCGCTTCAAAAAAAAGAACGGGACCAGGCAGCACAACAGGCGAAAATCGCGGAGGAGCAGCGCAAAAAAACCCAGGAGACGGCTCGTGCCGCTCGCGAACGACAGGAAGCAGAACAGCGCAAGTTTGATCAAGAGCAGAAGCGTCTCGAAAAAGAGAAGGACCTCGCTGCCAAGCAAGCTCAGGTAGCAGAAGAACAACGTCGGAAGGCGCAGGAAGATGCGCGTGCAGCCCGTGAGCGGGAGGAACTCGAAGCCAAACGGGGCAAGGAGGAGGCCGAGACGAAGCGTTTGCAGGCTGAACGGCAGCGACTTGAAAAGGAACGGGACTCAGCTGAGGAACAGGCACGCCTGGCGGAAGCTCAGCGTAAGAAGGCGGAAGAGGAAACCCGACTCGCCAGAGAGCGGCATGAGGCGCAGCAACAGCGATTCCGCGACGAACAGCAGCGCATGGAAAAAGAAGGCGAACTCGCCGCCCAGAGAGCAGCCATACAAGAGAAGGAACGTCGCAAAGCGGAGGAGGCGGCCCGATTGGCAAAGGAACGGCTGGAGGCGGAACAGAAACGGCTGCAAACTGAAAGCGATCGCCTGGATAGAGAGAGAGAGCTGACCGCACAGAAGGCCCGAGCAGAGATGGAGGAACGCCGAAAAGCCCAGGAAGAAGAATCGCGTGTCGCTCGTGAGCGCTATGAAGCGGAACAGACGCAGCTCCGGGCTGACCGTGAACGGCTGGACAAGGAACGGCGCGAGGCTGCCGCGCAGCAGGCGAAGAGGGACGAGGAGGAACGCAAGAGGCGCGTCGCACAGGAAGAAGATCGCCGAAAGAAAGAGGAATTGATCGCCAAACTTCCTTCCGACGGTCAGAGCGGCGCCAGCGCTTCACGGCGGCAATTACGGGAGCTCCTGGATGAATTTAAGCGAGCCTATGAAGGGGAAGACCTCGAAACCTTGGAGCGACTCTCTGAGATGGGAAGCGATCGACTGGGTTTCGTGCGCACCATGTTCAGCAACTATCGGACAATTCAGGTGTCGATCCAAAGCCTCGCGGTGATAGACGATGAGGCCTCGGCGACCATCATTCACGAGGTGCTGATCAACAACAACGGCGAAGCGGTCAAACCAAGCCCGATTCTCAGATCGGCGCGAATCAAGATCCGAAAGACCGGGGATCGATGGGCAAAGATTGAATGGTAGCGCGTCAAGGACGGGACCGTACCTGCTCGGCGAACGGATTCTGAAATTCGAATCCGAACAGCGCCGGATTTTCTGCGATCACTGCGGCGGAAAAAATGTAAAACACATAGTCGTAGGTTTCCTGAGGAACCTTGTGTTGCTTCAATAACTGCCAAAAGTTCCGCTCTCTCGGATTGTTCGGCATCTTTCGGATGATGTTGATCACATTTCCCTCTCCCCAGTTATAGGACGCCATCACGAGTAGTCCCGATGCCTGGGCATCGGTATTGTAGATGCGCCGGATATATTTCGCCGCCGCCCTCGTGGCCTTCTGGAAATGAAACCGTTCATCTTGGGGATCGTATTGGGCGAGGTTTCTCAGCGGTCCTGGCTTTAATCCATACTGCTCGGCAGTTTGCGGAATAAATTGCCAGATCCCTTTCGCATACCCCATTCTCGTGGGAGGCCCCACTGCTTTTGAGTCGAAGCCGCTCTCTTGGAGTGCCAAATAGAAAAACTGCGGCGGGAGGTTTTGGGTCCACATTTCATTGGCCACCGTCGGGATAAACCCGTTCTCCCTGGCTCGCTTAATGGCGTTCTGCAGCCGGTCGGTCGATTTCCAACGACGAATATATTTCTTCACCTCCGACAAAAAATCACGCGGCATGGCCACTTCGCATTCGCCGAAAAGCCGCGCCATCCGAAATACGAGACGGTCCTGCTCACCCATCCCCTCATAAATATCCAGTTCGCTCAAAAAGCGATCGTATTGCACTTCCATTTCCCGAAGTCGTTGGCGCTTACTCAGAATTTTCTCCATGAGGTCTTTGCGCTTAGTCGCGACCACTTCCTCTTCGAGTTCCGAGACCTGAATTTCGACCTGCTTCATCGTGTAGAACATCTCTCCCGCGGTTCTCGTCATCTGATCGACCCTTGCCCGTTGGTATAATGCGTATCCCACGGCGCAGACTAAGAGGACGACGACAGCCGAAACAGCCCCGCGATACCAGCGTTTCTGTTGTCGCTCCCGGCGCTTTGCCGCCTCCCGGTACCGACGAGCCTCTTCGCTCTCTTCCGCGGTGTCTCCCCGCTTCCAGCGGTTGACAATCTCCGTGACCGACGGCAGTTCATCGCCTACTCGTGCCAGCTCGGGCGGCTGATCAGAAAACACAGCTTCATCGCCGACGGCGAGCCATACGGCCGGTCCACCCAATCCCAGTTCCACGGTTACGGGTTTTTGCAGTTGGACCCGGGTGACCTGACGCCCGTCGACATACAAACCATGAGTGCTTTGATGATCGGCAAGCCACCATTGGCCGGCCTCCAGCTTCACCTCCGCGTGGATACGGCTGACCACTCGTTCCGACACCACCACTTGGCAATCGGCCGATCGTCCGATCAGAAACGTGTGAACAAAACGCTGCTCGCCGCTCCACGAGGTGCCTATGCAGACCCGTACGCGAACCGGTTGAACTGTGTTGAGCGGGGCAGTTAAATCGTCAGACATGTCGGGTGGGTAACGAGCATGTGATCCGCTCACATCCTAGTGGTGGACTGCAACCTGAGCGAACGGAAAGACTAGCAGGATGTTGAAAAAGTCCGTCAGCGGCGTTCTCGTGTCGCTCAGAGGCTCAACGTACGGCAAAGAGTACGCTTCGCCTCTTCGCTCGCTGCGGCCTTGCTGGACGGATTTTTTGACCATCCTGCGAGCTGTTCCGCTCCCATCCGCGATCTTGTGCGGTCGTTCGTGTCCGGGGACATAAAATGGTTTTTCAACAGCCTGCTAGGCAAGCGCTTGTTGAAGTTGCAAGCGTAATGGATCTTCGACGTGCTCGATCAACTCAAGCGAAATCAACTCCACAAAAGCAAGGACACCGGAGAAGCGTGTCGTCATCAGCAGCACATCATCCGCGGGACGGAACGATGTGAGAGGAGCGGTGATGGTGACAAAGGACAAGGCCCCTAAACCGGGCAAGGGTTTCATGTCCATCTGGTAGCGCAACGCTGCCAAAAGTTGGACCAGATTTGGCTGGCTCTTCATGAGAAGCTGCATCACCAGTGCATTGACAACGAATTGCCGCAAGACCTCGGTCTTCCGTTCCATCCGGCTCTCCACCATCGAATGCACTTGGGACAGTGTCAGCCCCGACTCAAAGCTCAGCACCCATTGCACGGGAGAAGTAATCGTCACATCCTTGGAGTCACGTTCTGACTTGGCTCTGTGAGTATACTCCCACCGATAGATGGCAGGCTGACTATCGAGTTGGGCGAGGGCGGTATCGGGAAATTCGAGCGGCAACCCGAACGGACTACGGCTCACCTCGCGATACAGTTCTTTCAAACGGGTAAGAGCAAGATCTGACCCGTTGACGTCATCGCGTGATCCGACATGTCGGCCTAACAACCGTCGAGGAGCCAACAACGGTTTAAGGGTTTCTATATACACGCGTAACCGGCTGTCCAAGATGCGGGACACGGCATCAGTCTTTTCACGAAGCGAGGCGACCTGGTCCAGGGTGAGCGTTTCTCCCGTACGCGAGCTCTCCATCTGGTACACCTCCCAAGCGCGGCGCCATTATCGAGCGCGATCGCCTGAAAATCAAGGCTAGCGTGACGAACCCAGATGCGCGAGGCTCGCATTCCAGTCAGGCCTGATCGCCAGTTTATCGCCTTCCTGTCACGTCACGAGCCCGCAGGGCGATCCTTGTTCTTCTTGAAGCGTTTCAGCTAGGCTACTACGTCACTGCCCCTGCGTCCCTCTCCCGGGAGATGTTGAATGACCAATCAAGTCTTCTCCGGCAAGTACATCGTCCAGGACGTACTTGCGAAGGGCGGGATGGGAGTCATTTACAAAGCCTTGGATCGCACCCTCAATCGAATCGTCGCCATCAAGGTTGTCCACGAACATCTCTCCGGCGATCCCTCGTTTACCGAGCGTTTTCTGCGCGAGGCCCGCGCCATGGCTCGGCTGGATCATCAGAATATCGTGACCATCCATGCAGTCGAGGAAGAACGGGGCACTCCGTATATCGTCATGGAATATCTTTCAGGCAGCAATCTCCGTGCCTTCATGCAAGCCCGCAAACCGGTTCCTGTTCGAACGAGTGTCGAAATTGCGCTCCAGGTGGCTGAAGCCCTGGCTTACGCCCACCATGAAGGGATCGTGCACCGCGACATCAAGCCGGCCAATATTCTTGTCGACAGCCACGGCCGGGTCAAAATCACGGACTTCGGAATTGCGGCGGCACTCGACGAAGTGTCGATTACGACGGTCGGCCAAGTGCTCGGCACGCCGGAATACATGTCTCCTGAACAAGCCAGCGGGGGCAAAGTTGACGGTCGTGCGGATCTCTATTCCCTCGGCATCGTGCTGCACGAGATGGTTGTCGGACACCATCCATTCGGAAATCTGCCAAAGACGGTGATCCAGAGCCAATTGCACGATACGAACCAGGAAATCAGGCTTGCCTTTCCGGACCATGTCCCGTCGTCGCTGAAAGCCATCATCGAGGACCTCGTGCGAAGAGACCGGGACTATCGCACCCCGACGGCCCGATTGCTTGTGAGCCAGCTCAAGGAATGCCTCCACACACTGCCGCCATCAATTGAACCAACCGAAGAAGAACGCACTATTCTCGTGACGCCTCATCCCGAAGGGCAGCCTGAACAGCGAATGCCGCCGCCTGTCTCTTCAGAGGCGCCCTATCGGTCTTCTTCGCCTTTCACTCAGTCCCCATTAGAGACAACACACCCACCGCAAAAGAGCGCGGACGAAGTCGTTTCTGCGCCGTTAGGTCCGGAGGATAAAACGGACGTGCATCCGCAACATCCGGCGCAAAGGAAGCCGGAATCTCCTCATGTGCCGCAACCCTTCTGGCAAAGATATAACGTCCTTCCGCTCGTCGCCATAGCATTGGCAGGGGTTCTGGCATTAGTGGGCATCATCCTCTACGTCAATATCGTCGACCGACCGCAACCTCCGGATCCCCCTAAGAAGGAAGAGCCCCTGGTTAATCCTCCAGGACCGCCTGCTGACAGGGGGACCGGAGACCAGGACAATTTATCTACAGGAGAGACCCCAGAGCCGGACAGAAAAGTTGTGCCGTCACCCCCGCCACAACTGACAGGCTCGAAAGGCACCAGCCGACCGTCAACCGGGCCAAAGACCATCGCTCCGTCACGACAGCAGCTGGACCAGCTCCTCAGTGACTTTCAAACAGCCTATGAGAGACAGGATTTGTCCTCCTTGCAGCGCTTGTCCGACATCAGCCCAGACCGCCAGATGTTTTTGGATATGATGTCGAACAATTATTCGCTCATCACAACCTCCATCCAGGATATCGAAGTCAGGAACAATCAGGCCACGGCAACATTGATTCACGAGCAATTGATCGATAAGAACGGTGAGAAAGTTGCTCCCGATCAAATCCTGCGGAGCATTCGGATCAGAGTGCGTAAGGACGGCGACCATTGGAGCAAGGTGCTCTGGTAAAGGAAAGGGACAGAACTATGACCACACACCGTCCCACCGGCAGCGTCGATGTTGTCCTCACAGCCGGAGAATCCCGTCCGTTGAGACGACCGGCTCAAGACATTCCATTTCGCATGTTACTCATGGGCAATTTCAGCGGCAGGGAGAGTTCGCCGGAAGGCGCCAGACGAAGGCCACCGATCACCTGGCGCCCGCTGCGAGTGGATCGGGACAATCTTCAGAGCATTCCCGGCAAGCTCTCTGCCACACTTGAGGGGCCCCTCCTCGGAGAGAACACGCCCCCCATCACGCTGAGGTTCACCGATCTCGATGACTTTCATCCTGATCGCCTGGTTCCTCAGATCGAGCCCCTGCAAAAGCTCTCTGACCTGCGCCGGCGCCTGACCAGCCCAGCCACATTCTCTGCGGCTGTCGATGAAGTCCACGCATGGACACAGCCCCGGCAACCAACGGAAACCCGATCGTTCGCCGCCGCCCCCCACCCCGGCAGGCAACCCTCACTGACTCACCAACCAGCGGTCTCCTCGACCACATACTCGAACAGGCTCCCACGTCCTTGCACGATCTTGGATCTTCTGAATGGCAGTTATTTCTCCGCTCCATCATCAGGCCACACCTGGTCCCGAAAGCACATCCGCTGGAAAAAGAGCTGGTCGCACAGGTGAATGACGCCATGAGTCAGATCCTGCGAACCCTGCTCCACCATCCAACATTCCAAGAACTGAGAGCGGCCTGGCTGGGGCTCTCATTTCTCGTGGATCGGCTTGAGACCGATTCGCGGCTTCAGCTCTACCTGCTAGATCTCTCCAAGGGTGAACTATCAGCAGATCTGCCCCGCAGCGACGATCTGTATACGACCCGGCTCTACCGCCTCCTGGTCCAAGAGACGGTCCGCACTCCCGGCGCGCATCCGTGGGCCGTGGTTGGTGGAGTCTATACGTTCGATCGAACGGGTAACGATGTTGAGATGCTGGATCGGATTGCCCACATTGCCAAGGAAGCCGGAGCGCCGTTTCTGGCCGCCGCCTCACCCTGCATAGCGGGATGCTCTTCGTTCGGATCAAGGCTGGATCCGGATGACTGGGAAGGGCCGGCGGCCCATCAGGAGGAGCAGCAGCGGTGGGAACGGCTGCGACAGATTGAGGACGCGTCGTATCTCGGTCTCTCTCTGCCGCGATTCTTACTCTGCCTGCCGTTCGGACGTGAGACAGAAGCGATCAGCGCCTTTGACTTTGAGGAAATGGCAGGCGGCCCAAACCATGATGATTATTGCTGGGGCAACCCGATCTTCGCCTGTCTTGTGCTCTTGGGGTAGGCCTTTTCAGCGGATGGCGGCAGCTTCGACCCGGATCAATTCGGGATCTCGACGGGCTTCCCTTGCCTGTCTATCAGGATGAGGCGGGGGATTCCGTGACCAAGCCCTGTGCTGAAGCCTGGCTCACAGAAAAGGCCGCCGAACGGCTGCTTGAAGCGGGCCTGATGCCCCTCCTCTCCTACAAAAACCAGGATCGCATCTGTCTCGTGCGGTTCCAGTCGATCGCATCGCCGTTGAAACCGTTGCAAGGCCGGTGGAGTGAGGCCGGATAGGACCACAACACGAGCGAACGATCACCGTCTGGCCTGTGTCGGCACAAAGACAAAATCACCCAACCCTTCGTGGCCGGCCATGTGTATAGGACCATAGGTCGGGACCTGCTCCACCTTCATTCGCTCGGCTGCTTCTGCGACTCGCGCCCTCACCGTCCAGAATAACCGCTCCGTTTCCAATGCAGTCGTGTTTTCCGAAAGCACAGCTAGGAAAGCCGCCGCAAAAATGGAATGCCCCGCGCCACCGTCATCGAGAACCGGTTTGGCACCGCCGGATGTGAGGGTGGTGCGAATTTTCCTGTCGGCAATCGACCTCAGCAGCAATTGCCTGGCTTGGTCTTGCACCTCAGGATTGAGCCTGGCCATGGCTGAACGAACGAGTTTACCGGCGAAACAGGAATCGGCAACGACGAGCACTTGCTTAGCCGGAATCAACTCCAGCAAGTCGGTCACGGCCGGGAACTCGATCCACTCCGTATTGTCCAGAAGGTCTCCTTCAACCGGGATCCAATACCCTCGATCGATTTCAGGTTCAAGAAACCCATGCCCTGCATAGTAAATGAGTAAATCGTCCCGCTCAGACAGAGTCTTCCGATAGTCATTGAGCGCTTTTAACGTCTCCTTTCTACTGGAATCCTTGATCACCTTGACATGGAAACCATATTGATCCTGCAACACGTTCGCTACAGCAGTCGCATCCGCAATGGCGGTGTTCAGCGGAGTCCATTGGCGATAGTGATCATTTCCGATAACAAGAGCATGGTACTGCCCAACCCTTGAGAGACCAGTTGTGGTCTCTCCCTCGCCGGCAGCCGCTGCACCAGACCTCACCATCAGCTTCATGTTGCCCTGTTTGTCCTGCCTATCGATGGCGACAAGATCCATGGGCACAGCCGATCTGGTCCCCTGGCTTGTCTGGACAGGCAACGAGAAGGTTCCCTGTTCGTCGACGACCACCGAGGCTCCATTGGCGGTGAGTGACCGAAGACCAGCGTGAGCGATCACACGTCCCGTGAGACGCAGCGGCCGTCCCGGTTGGATCACGACTGGAATCCGGCCTTGCTCAACTCGTATTCCCCTCGTCACCATGACGGGCGGATCGACGATCTGGAGAAAAGGCCCAGCAAGACCAAGATCCTGAGGAGGAGATTGCCGGATCAATGAAACTTGTTTTTGGGCAGCCTCCTTCAAAGACAGCACCTGCATCTGCAGCTTTGCCACTTCGCTCTCACGGGCTTTGAGCAGTCGCTCCTGCTTGGCAATCACATCGCTGACTGTTGACGCAGGCCGGTTATCCGAAGTTCTCCCCTCCTCCTTCAACTGCTGCAGCCTGCGCCGCTCGTCATCGAGTAGGCTGGTCCGTTCGGCCAGCCGACTACGGGTCTGTTCGAGTTCTTGTTGAACGATATCCAATCGAACCTGTGGATCTCCCGCCGGAGCGCTGTTGCTTCCGCTCTCCACATCGGCCAGATTCCCTTCCCTCAGCCCGCTTGCCTTGGCAAACCACTTTCCGGCCTCAGCGCTACTTTTCTCGACGCCGATTCCCTGTTCATACAACCGCCCTAAATTCACTGCCGCTCGACTGACGCCGCGCTCAGCAGCCTGTCGATACCAGGATGCCGCCTTGGGATAGTTCGGCCGTCCATCGGCGCCCTTCTCATACAAGACTCCCACGTAGTACTGCGCATCTGGGTCCCCTCCCTCTGCCGCACTGATCCATACCGTGAGCGCCGTCCGGTAGTCTGCCCGATCAAGCGCGACGTACTCTCCACCACGAATCGCGCAATCTTCCGCTGTCGTCCTGATTGGCCGACGGTCAGTGAGATAGGTCACACGAGTGCCAAGTTGCCTGATCTGCCCGGGAAGAAGACAATCGACCACATCAAACGGATTGGCAGATCGTGGGTCTTTTAACTCGAGCTTTGACGTGCCATCGAGCTGCTCTGACGCACAGCCTACGAGCAGTCCCATCAGAAGTGCAGTCAGCCCATCACGGAGTTTTGCTCGAATATGTTGTGGAGCGGTTCTCATTCGAGACGGTACATTTATCCCTATTGAGGAGACTCACGTTACCCTATAATAGTCACCGCTTCAATATGATGAGGCAGATCTATAGCCGTGATACAGGCGCCTCACCTCCGGACAATCTCGAATCGGCACCGGCAGTCGCTTACCACCTATCCAGAAGGAAGGAGGACCGTGGCATGATGTATCAGGATTCACAAAGCGGGAAGCGGACCTTCATTCTCGCCATAAGTCTTGGCATCGGTCTTCTACAGTTTGCTCAGCCCATGGCCTCGACCGCGCAGGTATTGAATCAACGAGTGAATGAGTTATTGGCGAATAACTGCGCGGGCCTGGGAGCGAACGTGGTCGGAGGAAACGCACTCTTGCTTGGCCCCAATCTTAACGCACTCTGTCAGTTTCCGAACACCGGCGCTGCTTCATCGACTGGAGGTGGAGCCGCCTCAGTTCAAGGATCTGCCGCATCGATTCTCAACAGAGCCTTGCTGCAACGATTGAATGAGATTGAAGAAGAGGAGGGGCAGGAGCATAAGCGCTCATCCTCACTCATGTTCAATCCGATCGGCTCATTGATGTCAGGGTTCGCGGGCAACCAGTCCGTGTCGTCTCCCTTTTATGCAGCTACGACAGCGGGAGGTGGGTCAGCGGCTTCGTTCAATACCGGCAGCCGCAGCCGCTGGAACGGGGTGGGATTTTTCGCCAGCGGACTCGTGGAATCACTGAACCGGGACATCACCACCTTTCAGGATGGTTATAAATCCACTATTCTCGGCATTACGGCGGGGGCCGATTATCGATTCAGCAAAAAACTCGTCGCCGGTCTTGCCTTGAGCTATTCAAATACCGATGGCTCCTTCCGCAGCGGTGGTGACTTCAGCACAAACTCCTATGGCGGGATTTTGTTCGCATCCTATGTGCCAACGGACAAAACCTTTGTCCAGATCACTGGTGGTTATACGCGAAACAATTATCTGGTGGCACGTGCCGCCTCAGCTGATTCCCGAACTGCTGGAGGAACGACCGGAGGAAATATTGTGAATGGTATCGCTTCCAGTAATTCCAACGGCGATGTCTTCAACCTTGGGTTCATGACGGGATACGATCATCCGATCGGCCGGTTTACCATCGGCCCTCGTCTAGGCCTCAATTACAGCCATACCCAGATTCACAATTACAGAGAATCCGGTGGGACAGGAATCGAACTCAAGTATGACGACCAAAGTATTAACTCATTGCAAAGCGTCTTAGGCGTCCAGGGATCAGCCGCGTTCAGTACGGGTTTGGGAGTCCTAGTTCCGCAATTTAATGCGGATTACATCCATGAGTTTGCCAATTCTCAGCGTTTTATCGGGGTCCAGTTTGCCGAAGACTTGCGCGCCACGCCGACCAAATTCACGTTCCAAAACGATGTTCCCGTTCGGAACTATTTCAATCTGGGGACTGGTCTCGTCATGGTCTTGCCCAACGGCTGGCAGCCGTTCGTGAATTTCCGGGCGATGGTAGGCAACGAGCAGTTTACTAATTACGCAGGGACATTCGGGCTGCGGATCGAACTCTAAAGCTGAGGTTTGCGGACGATGAACATCGAGGTACAAACCCTAAGAATTCGTCAGCCTGGCGGTGTTCCGAGGTTCGTTCTCTTTGAATGCAAAGCCTTGATGCAGGATTCCCCCTCTGATTGAGATTTGGCATTTCGACAGTGATTGGTTTCGTCATCATATTGCTTTCGCTATGGAGGGCAGCTCCCTTGAGAGAGCGGAGAGTTGGCGTCGCAGGCCACCACCTCATCAAGTTCTTGGAGATGATTGATGTAGGGGGCTACGCACGGAAAAGTCTTCTCGTACCCTACGGGACTCCCCTTTCGGACTGTGACTCCAGCCTGGTGCTGTGGCGGACTCTCCTCTCCCTCGTAGTAGCTATATACCGTGTACTGAGTGTCCTTTCGAGCAAAGGTCAATTCTCGCCTGTCGACTTGCGCACGAAAGTAATGTGCCATCTTGAACTGATCGACTGACTTGGCACGCTGAGCAGGGAACTCCAGCTCCAACGAGCCTGGGGCACCATAGCGGTACTGAATGTAGCGCTCCGGCGTTGTAAGCGACTTCGACGCACAGATGGATAACACTTTCTTCGAGCCAGTGATCTGGCAGCTGAAGATCACTTGCTCTGTTACTGAGCAACGAGACGGGGTGTTCTTGTCACCACCGCCGAATGCCGGAACGGCCAAATCCCCTAGAAACAGGACTGTCAAGAAAGCTGCGGCGCAGGACGTGACAGCAGATAGACTGCGTCGGATCGAAATACCCATAAGCCGGCACCCCTGAAGCCGATGAGTCAATTCTCAATGCTCCCCTTGCTCCTTTTGTACTCGTTGTACGCTGACTCCATCTTTTCGTCGTACTTGTTCTCCTTGTAAGCCGGACCATTATAGCCTAGGGCGAACTTCGCCCAGTCTTTCGATCTCAGATACTGAACCAGCTTGTTGTCTGTGCAAAACGCAACGAATGACCGAAGATGCCCAGCCTCCGAAACAAACATTGCATCGCAGAATGTAAACACATCATCGAACCCGTTGTGGTTGAAGCCCATAACCTGAAATTTTCCCCACGAGGCAGACTTCAATGCCGCTTCAGCATTAAGTGCGAATGCTTCGGTAAGGCGTGTCCACTGATCGATACTGTAATACCTCCTCGCGCCGGTCCAGCTGGCTTGTGATAAATGCGGGTGGCTTTTGTCGTACCGACCCTCCGTGAACCTGTTGAACCAAAGTGCTTCAAACAGGATCTTCGGTCGTCCCTGGTCATCAAATCCGGTTGTGCCTCCGGATTCGACCTTTGAAACGGCATAGATCACAGCAGGTTCCACCGCAAGTGTGGTCGCCTCTTTGGCGATGTCGGTGTCAGAGATACGTGGTGGGTTCGTTGAACTCGGTCTTGGAATCGCATAGGTGGTCGAAAATGGCTTCAACCCAACAGGAGGAAGGCAAATCGGCGACAGCACCGCTGTGGCATCTCCGATCCAGAACGAATCGCCGGGATGGCGTGACAGGCTTGTGGGATCCGCACTGTCCTGAACGCCGAGGGGCCCGGGAGTATCACCCAAGCAAGCAAGAACCGAGGGATCTGCCGCGTCATTGATTCCCAGGGGGCCAGGCGTGCGAGGCGGCCCCATCCAGCGGCGGTTTTTCAGTCCAGTGCTACCCCGAATTCTCGAAACAGCCATTGGTGTCCTCCCTCGCAACTCTATTCCGGAAACCGTTGTTCCCCAAGGGCACGTCATTCATGGTCGTGATAAGTTCGCACAATCTAAACCCACCGTGGATAGTTCATGGGGCGTTCACTGGCGGCGATCTATCTAGCGAACCTCCGGCCAACCCTTCGAGACCGGCAGCGGAGTGTATTCGATAAATTTGAAGGCGGTTCCAAACAGCGAGCCCCCTCGAATAATGCCCGGCACGTAGAGCTGGTAGACTTCATGAATGCTTTGCATAGGCGTCATGGTGGGCAGGTCACGCGGATCTTTGCCAGCACTCCTCACCTGTTTTCCTCTGCCCTTCCAACACAGGAGGGGCTGGATCACCTCCGCTCGGACATAGGCATTGACCTCGCTGTATTCGTACAGAATCGCGGCAAACAGCCGGACGGCATAGCTGAGCGAATAACCATGCTGTAAGGCGAAGTGCTTGATCTTTTGGAAGTACTCATATTCCAGCCACCAGGGACCATTGGCTGCACTCTCGGGGCTACCGGTGGAAGTGTCGATGAACCGGTACAGCACCTGACCGGGATGGAGTTCCACCTGCCGAACCATGTTCATCCCTTCCAAGGCTTTGTGGTAACCCTGACTCATCAACTCCTGATTGATCCACTTGGCCGTGTCGCGTGGCACAATCGTACCTCCATTCGCTCGATCTACTTATTGCGCATCAGCTGCGCCTCATAACGACGAGCCGATTGCCGCTCAGTCGCGGCTGACCTGGTTGGCGCATGGTCTCCTCGATTGACAGAGCAATCCGCTGCACTACTTGCGAGTGCGGAACGTCCCGGTCATCACAAGCAATACACATCCCAAATGGATCGTACGGAACAGCATGCCTCGCTCGCTCAACTCTTCGTCGGGAAGCATTGGTGCTTCAAGAACAGAACAGCGTCCCGTTCGGCAAAGAAGATTAACCGTATCTCTGTGAGGAGTGAGTCTCGCGCGAAAAATCGACTAATCGCCTCAGATGCCACCACGGCAGCCTCCTCACGAGGATAGCCGTAAATCCCTGTCGAAATCGCCGGGAAGGCAAGAGTTCGCAGTTTGTGCTGCACCGCGAGATGCAGGCAATTGGTGTAACAGGAAGCCAACAAGGATGCATCCTGTTCGCCATGCGCACCTTTGATAGGGCCAACAGTGTGGATCACATACCGCGCCGGCAATAAGCCGCCGGATGTGATGACGGCCTCACCTGTCGGGAGACCATGCGGATATCGCGTCCGCCGAATCTCTTCACATTGTTCCAGAATGACTGGACCACCCGCGTCATGGATCGCCCCGTCCACACCCCCACCGCCGAGTAAGGTGGAATTAGCAGCGTTGACGATGGCATCGACTCGTTGCGTACAGATGTCCCCCACCAGAACATGGATACGCCCATTCAAAAAGGTTCCCTGTACCGCCGCCGGTTTGGTGTGAGGAAAGATACTGTTACTCATGAGAACACGCGTAATAATTGCTGCCCGTCGTATTCAGACCGTTGCTCGGCTTGAAGCGCGGAGGGGCGAGGGCCATGGGATCGCTCCTCTTTCTCAGCCCCTATTTCAGCAGCGCCTGCTGTCGGAAGCCGGGAGCGCTAGTGTTGAAAAGTGCCGTGCCTGGTTGGCGCATGACCAATTCAAGCGCGGCCACGGCGCGGTGGCGTTGCCGTCCATTGCGAAGCACCTGTTGGAGCCAGTCAATGCTGACGGGGTTACCAAGCAGGTACCGCGTCCCGTTGGTGAATTTCTTTTGATGTTTGCCCCACCAATTGTTTATCAGCGCAGGATCCGGCCAAGCGAGATGTTCATCGGGATCCAGCTCAACATCCTCATCCTCAGGATTGTCTGTCGGACCGGCTTCGAAGCCTTCAGGCTTCTTGCCTTCTAACATGTCATTCACGAGGTCGGCTCCTGTAATGATCGCAAATGACTCTCCGGCAACCCGAGCCAGCGCAGGTCCAGACATCTGATCGATCAGCCATGGAATCGAAACAGGATCGCCGACGAGGCCGCTCACTTGCACAGCCAAACGACGAGTTTCCACCTTGCCGGCCAGTTCTTGTTGCCACGTCTTGGCCTGGGAAGAAGACATCCGTCGCGTGACCAATTCCATGGCGCCCTGTGAAAAGAGCTCGCCCTGTGTCGCGATCTTCTGTAATAAAGGGATGGTTGTCACGTCACCGAGCAACAACGCAGACCAGGTGGCTGCACATCGGCAGCCCTCATCGGCATCGTTCACGCCGGCTTTGGCCAAAACAAGTAAGTCTGTTCGCCCAAGCTCTCCGATGGCTCGTAGCGCTCGTGCACGAAGCAACGGAGAAGGAGACGATAAAGCGTCTTTCAGTGCTGAACCAGGATCTTGACGATGGATGACCGAAGCAGCAAGGCCGATGCGCTTCAGAATAGGAGATTCATTCCGTAGAAGGTTGAGAATCTGTTCCTTCACCTGCGTATGGGGAATCCATCCCAATGCCGAGACCAGGCCTCGTGCAAGCTCGGGCGATCTCGTCGCAACTTCGAGGACAGTAGTCATCCAGTCCTCATGGCCACTCTCAAAAGCCAGGACCGCCGCAGCAAACACTTCCCCTGGTCCTTCTAAACCGAGCGCCTCTTTACAGATCTCCCACCCTGGTTCGCCGGCAACCCTGAGTCCGTCCAGATGGGCCTCGAGACGTTCATCCAACCTGGCCACACTTCTCAACGAATAGTGCTGCGCACCCACAGCCCTCTCCCGCATAGTCCACAGAAACGCCGCTTCTTCGGCGTGTTGAGACACGATTTTTTCAATGATGCCTGACAGCGGGTTGGATTCCATTCTATTGACACCTAACATGATCATTGCCCTCCATCAGTTCTGACGAGAGGGAATAAAGCCTACCCCCCCAGGGCACTCCCGATTGTCACGTTTCGAGAGATCCTTAAGAGAATAGTTTCTCGTACCGACGGCCCTGTCACAGAGAAGCAGGAGAAAACACCTTCTTCGGCATTCTAAGTCACAGTGGGCTGAATCACAGATGGAGTTGTCAGACAACAGACCATGCGCTCATCACTCGATTGTCACAAGGACGATAGGTTCAACCGTGAGCGAGTAGTGTTGAAGGCAATTCAGCAAGGTATTCCAGGAAAATTCACTCGCTTCAAACAGAGAAAAGACAAGCTCGGCAGAGTACTCGTCGTAAGCGGCCAGGGTTTCTCGCCACACCTCCGCCTCGTAGGCCGACTTCACAGGAGGACCGTAGGCTCCCTGACCCATGAGAGCAACCCACTCCCCGACCCGCGCCACCAGACTCTCCAAAACGTCTCTTAGCACAGGCCGGGAGAACTCCACTACACAACGGCGCTCCTTCTGGTAATCCCCAGGGTCTTCCCGCTCAAGGCGGATCTGAAACCGTTGTGACAGCGGCGGGTATGCCGCCGCCTCAGTCCCCCATGTGGCGTCGGGCAAGTGCACTACCCGAGCCTGCTGGCCTGGCGTCAGATCGGAAACAGTGACATCGCGGACCGGCTGCATTCGTGCGGACCACCTCCAGACAAGATGGCGGACCAACTGGAAGGCGCGGACATCCACCTCATAGCCGCTAAGCAGAAAGGCTGGTTGCATTGGAGATGAGAGATTTGCACGCGTAAGGCCCAGAGAGGAGTCAGAAGGTGACGCCATCTCCCGGGCGAAGGCACCGTGGCCGCCTGCCGTTATGAATGAGCCAACCAGAACTTCGAGATTGGTCAGCTGCTCTGGAGTAGGTACCGCTCCAAGCCCGAACTCCAAGAGCAGGTCTTGCCGCGGAGCATTCGTCCAACTAATGGACAATCTTGGAAGAGGCTCAGCCGCCATTGGCGAACCTCCTTAACCACATCTTTGTTTTGTCACGGTGGTCCCCACCCGGGAGATCCAGGGCTCCATATCTCTCGATGATAGGTTCCTGCAATGATGCCACAGCATTGTATACTGAGCGGTAATCGGGAAGCAGCTCGCCGCGATTAACGTGTCCCCAAAGTGGGGCGGGGCCCGCTTGAAGGATCACGCCTGCGGTCACGGGAAGTACGCCCACCGAGTCAGTTAATTGCTGGCGCAAAGCTTTAATACCTCCAAGTCGGTCGGCAAATTCCCTCCCAAGCATGGTTAACCAATTGACACCCTTAATCCCCTCGCGTCGAAGAGCCACCGAGTCAACGACTGAACGGGATATGTCCAGCCCAGGGTGTTGTATTGACAGACCCCAAGCGGCTCTGTCGCTTTTCTCTTGATGATATGGGCTAAGTGAAAGGGCGAATCCCGCATGCCCGGAATGGAACGGAAAATGTTCACACGCGTCGACAGCAAAGGCGAGCAACTCTCCAGGCTTTTCCATCGCCCATCGCGCAGGGAACGCACAACGGACGACATTTGCATCAACACCGTAGCCAGGATACCCCTGCTCCTCGCCCCAAACAAAGAACGAGTGCTCGCTCGCATCATCGTACCGAGCACCATCCTTGAGTTCAATACTTAGGACATCGCGCGGAGGCGCCCCAGGCCTTAGCCAACCCCGTAACATGTCCAGGGCGCGTGGTGTGCAAGCTTTGTGACGCGTCATGTTCTCCGTGGCATACCACCGCAAAACGCCCGGCGGGCAAAGCGACAGGAATTTTTCGTAGATGTGCAAGACAGACCTGGGGATGGCCGAAAGGTCCTGTCCCGTGTAGAGGACCACGTCGCAGCAAACGGAGACTAGCCTCGAATCGCCCTCCCTGATATTGAATCCGGCTACAGTGCTGGTTGGCTGATCAGTCATCACATGGCTCCGATGCGCAGTTCATAGGAGACAACGCTGACACCTTACCACCATTCGCTATCCTGCTATATGCATTCCGCTGCCTATGACCCATCATGGACGGACCGGACCTTGTCATGTCAGAGGGCATCGGGATGGGCCCAGTAGGTACACTTTTCTTGACAGAGGCCGAGCAGGGAAACTTCGCATCGTAAACGTCATAGGATTGGGGCGGTGGCCCACCCACAACCACATCCGGTCTGCGCCCTTGCCCGGCTGGCAGTTGTGGGGCCCCAGGACGCTGCATAGTCGGAGGCGTTTTGTTCATGTCAAATGTCTTTTCACACTGGTAGTTCTTATTCTTTTTTTCTAGCGTTTTTTTTACACATGTGTGTTTCTTGGAGCCTAGGGCTGAACACTGGCTACCCGGAGGCATCGGGGCACCCGCTACGGTGGTGCTAACGTTGTAATCATTTCCATCTTCATTTTTCTGGTCGCACTTTTGAATCGCGCACTTGATATCGTGCTCAGTACTCGGTGTTGTCAGTTCATCCTGATCCAACATTACATTGCCGCCCCCGTATTCGGCGGACTTCCACTCGCCCCACAATTGTTCAACATAGGTTCGCCAAGTAGATGAACACTCTTTCCCTCAATCTTTACTGTCATAGAGCCGGGGGTGATGAACTTAGCAGGTCCATGGCAATTTGCTGATATGAGACCCCCTCCAGTTCCTTTGCTGGCCATATCACCTATGCTCTCGAAGGTTGCACCTCGAATCGCAACTGCATTGCCTTCGATTTTGACCGTCGTCGAGTAGTCTTTTGGCGAGAGTTCTGATTTCGCGATGTTGGGCAACGGCGCAGGCACAAAGGGCGCCGGCGGACCTGGCATCTTACAGACATTCGGCAACGTCGCCTTGGCAATGCCTCTGCTGCCTTTTGTGACCGGCGTTTTGGGTGGATGGATCGCTACGCTAGACATAGAGCGCGATTCTTTTTAGATCTTACTTGTGGTTTGGAGCACAGCTGCGCCTCGCAGACCACATTCAGAGCTCATCCACAGTAAGGTTTGAGGGCCTTTGGCATACCCACGGGTAGCGGCCTGGCAAGCAAGCATCACGAATAGCGGGCCAGAAGCAGCACCCATATCACCCCAACAGTCGGCTGGAGAATCGTATGTGGTCGGATCGTCAAAGTACTGCGGCAGCCGTAAACAGACAAAGCCCCATTCTTCACCACGGTAACGCTCGCCGTTAATGTCGCAGATTACCGCATTGATCCTTTCAGGGCCGGAGGGCAGGCCACCTACAGCGCGTCTTACGACCGAGGTCAACCCCTCACCGAGACATATCTCCGAGGTCTTAATGAGTTTGGTCTCCCTGCCCGTGGCAACCACAAGCACACGAGCCAAGACACTCAAGCCCAGTCGTGCGCAGGCTCGATCGGTCATCAGCAAACAAAACCCGGCCCCTTCACCCGGTACAAAGGCAGAGCGTGATACCGCCCCGGCGAGTTGCCGATTCTCATCGAGCCATTCCATGGTATCCGGTTGAAAATAGCTGTCCACCCCACCGACCAGACACGTCTCACACGCGCCCTGTTGAATCTGCTCAATGGCCATTGCCAGCGCAGCTAGCCCCGCAGCATGCCCTTGGGTATACACGTTCACCTCCGATATGGTGATCGGTAGTCCCTCAAACCGCATGAATCCTGACCGAACCGACGCGGCGTCCTGCTCGGTAAACCCCGGTCGGATCTCGGGCAGGCTTAGATACAGAGGGAGCCGTAGACCTGGTGCCTGCGCATCCTTTGTCAGTGGTGCGCAGGCCTCGCGAAGCGCGGTTTCGGCCAACGCCAGGAGCCGCTCTGGGCCCATCAAGCCAGGATCGAGCTGAACGTCGAGGGCTCCCGGCATCGGTTCGCCCATTCGGTCGATCATGAAGGGGTGCTCACCCATCCCGCTGATCCCGGCCCTATAAGCAGCCGCACTCGGTGCAGCCCGCATACCCAGGGGCGTTCGAGCACCGGTGGCTACGATAAAGACAGGAATACTCATCTGATATACGGCTTCTCCCGCACGACGGTTTCTTCTAGATAATCGACGTTCGTCCGGCAGGCCAACGAGGTCAGCCACACCATCATTACACGCGAATTGTCCGGCTCGATAATCACCGTTGAAACCCGGCTGCGGTGCTCTTCCCTACGCCCGTCAATGCGGGTGCTGAAGATACAGTGGACCTTCGGCAAGATGAATCGCAGTACTCCATTCGGAGTCAAGTTGACGAGCTCCACATCTTCGCCCCCGAATAGATGCATGTCAGGGCGTTGATCCTTGGGGGCACATTGCAGTGAGTGGGGATCCCAATCTTCAGGCAAGAGGGGAAGACGGTGCTGTTGCCAAGCCTTATCGTAAGTGCCCATCAGCTCGCGGCGAGGAGACCAATGGCTGTCGATTGCACCAAAACCGGCTGGGCCTGCCTTCTCGATACTTCCCTTGGGATACTGGAAATTCGGGAGCGGCTGCCCCAGCCGATTTTTTGATTTCGCAACGACGCCGCAGCCGACAGGATTGCGTGGATCCATACGCTGCTTTTTCGGATCAGGATCAGTTTGGTCGTATCCACCGTAGGCGCGTTCGTAGATGATCGGCAGCTGAGTGATGGGTTCGGCTTTTGAAGGTTTGAGACCGAACAATCCTCGCTTCCACCGCCGGTTCCCTACGACCCGAATCACCTTGTGTATTTGAGCGACACGAACCGAAACCAGAAATTCGGTGCTCGGTCGTCCCTTCGGAGCATAGGCCGTGCCATTGATCACTACATCTGTGGTGGGCTTGGGAGCGACAAGATCGGCATCATAGCGCAGACTCGATACCCCTGGCTCGCCGTTATACTCAGGAGCCAGCAGTGGATCGAGCTGTTCGTTCGCCAGCACAACTGTTCCGTCGGCCTTGATGTCATAGGTTCCCTTGACGGCCACAATCCACTCGTGCACGCCGTCTTTATCACGCCCCCACGTTTTCTTAGCCTTATACGGCGTATGGTTCGTTATGGACCACATTGCTGTGTTTCTTCCTGCGGGCACGTCCTCGTATAGATGCAATCCGCTTCGAACTCTGATGGGACCGACTCCCTTGTATGGTAGGGCGTCGTCACATATCCACCCCAGCGGGCTTCCAACCTGTTCAGCGACTCCGAACATTCGCCACACTCACTGGGCTCGATGCAACGGAGTTCGATGAGCCCATTGCGGTGTAAGATCCTTAAATCGTCTATCACATGGGTGACGTCAAGGAATGCATCACCAATGCGCACACCTCGCGGCCACCGAGGTTGCAGCCTGTTGAGCGCTGCCCAGATGACCTCCTCCTTGGCTTCTACTTGGTAGCCGGAAGGATGTTGGAACATCTGATGTTCTGTATCGCTCGAGGCACAAGGGCTGAGACAGGAGGCGATGAAGAGGTTCGCGAACTCCTCAATCGTAAGAGGCTGTCGCGTCCACGGACTTTTTGTCAGGATCGGCGTATGGAGCTGTCGATAGCTTAGAAGGTCCACTGTGTCTTCGAATCCACGCCCCATGATTCCATCTGCCCTGAGTCGAGGTCCCAAGTCTTCCGGAATCTTGCCAGAAGGGTAATTGAAATCTGCATCGGCTACATGTTGGAATCCGCAGCGTTCCGCAAGACCCAGAAATTCACTCCGCCAATAGGCGTGGTTATCGATGGCAAGGAATTCGTGGGCGACATAGGACACGTGGTTTTCACACACAAACTTAAATTCATTCGATAACAGTTGCGAATAGGGGTGCTCGCCTATCGTCAATGAAGCGACGACTTTGGCGGCCACATCCTGCGCCGCTTGGGCACGGTCCAGCAGGCTTGATATCTCAGCCGTTTGCGCGAGTAGAAACTCCCGTACCATTCCCCGGACATTCCAGCCAGGCCTTGTGTTGTAGTTCAGATACAGGAGACCTCCGTCGCGGAGGCGTTCGGCGCAGAGGCTCAGCAAGGCATCACGGACATCCTTGGGAACCCATGAGAAAACCCCGTGCGCGATGATGTAGTTGAACTGACCCGAGATTTGTTTGGCGGCTGTAAGGAAATCCGCATGGATAAATTCGATGTTGGGCAATCCCAATGCTGCCTTACGGGAATCGGCAATCTCGATCTGGCTGCGCGCGCCGTCGACCCCGACAAACGTCGCATTCCTGCGATAGTAGGCTAACGGCAAGAGATTTGATCCGTCTCCACATCCAAGTTCGAGCACTCGATAGGTATCAAGCGGCGGTCGCGGCCCACCATGAAGCAGGGAGGCGACGGCCAGTCGCTCGGGCGCTGTCCATTCGATGGGAAGAGATTTATAGGGCAACTCATCATACGGATTGAATGCACTTTTGCATTCGGGTTCCTGTAGTGACCCATTTGCTATATTCGCGTTCATCATAACGAGAGCCTGGCGTGCCGCGACCGAAAAGGACCTACTAGTTGATTTGGACTGACCCACCCTTAATCCGATTCACTCCAGATGATCGGCTTAGGACATAGGTTCCCTTAAGCAAGATCTTGCCGGCACGAGTCAGGGTTATACTCGCCTCACCACACCGAAGGACTATTTCCTTCTCCGCAGACAACACTATTTTTTCACCGTCACATTCCACAGAAACAGATTTAGATTGGGTCTTCTCATCCGGTACTGTGGTTGATTGCACAACGCCTATTATGATTGGCTTAAAAGCGCTGGCTTCCTCAAATACGAGAAGTACCTCTTTTCCAAGAGTTTCTCGACCTATTACGACAGTGGTTTTGGCGCATAGAGGAACGCCAGAATGATTCGACGCGAAGTTCACCAACGGCTCTCCCTGTCGTGTCAGATCGACAAGTTTTCCTATCACTACGCCATTGATAGCCTCACCATCGTGACGGTCCTCGCTCGCCATCAGGACCTCCAGCACATTCTCTCCAGCGATATCTCTCATCGTTCACTCCTCTTACGGATTCAAACCAATCTTCGAACCCTTGACCGTGATCTCGCCGTCGCCCTTGACCGAAATTTTGTTGCCGTTGATCGTGATATCTCCATTGCTTTTCATGCTAATTACTGCTTTCCCACATTTAATTGTCAGCTCGTCCTTGATGTTGATCACCCCTTTCTTGTCGCCGGTAATACCGATATCATCGCCCGCTTTCACGTTCATCTTTTTCCCGGATGAAATCGAAACGTCTTTTCCAGCGCTCTCCGTGATGTTATCGCCGGCACTTGACGCAATGTTTTTACCGGCATCCATCGCGATGTCTTTTCCCGCCTTCTCCGAGATGTTGCCCGTCGCATCCACTGACTTGTTGGCCTTTGTGTTCTCACTGCTGTTTCCAACAACATTGACAGACTTCAGCCCGCCGATTTCTTCAGCCTTCAACCCAACGATCGACTCATTCATCGCTCCGCCGACAGTCACTTGGTAACCGGCCCCGACACTCAATGCGCGGGCCAAGATGATCGTATGGGCTGAGGCGGTCTTCACGGTGATGGTTTCGTTGCCGCTGATGGTCTCGGTGTGGTTGCCTCCAATCGTCATGGTCTTATCACTATCAATGGTTTCTGTGTGCGTGGCGCCGACGTGGATTTTTTTGTTGGATCCGACATCTTCGCTCTGATCAACCTTGACGGTCTTCGTCCGGTTATTCCCGACGCTCAGCGATTCGTCATGGCCGACCGACTGGCTCTTATCGTTCTCAATGACGATGTTCCAGTCTTTCTGGCCGTGCAGATAAATCTCTTCGCCGCCCTTCTTATCCTCGAAACGCAACTCGTTGGAGCCCGCGCCCCCTTTGGAGCTGTTCGACTTGATCGTGCTCTTCGTCTGTTCGCCCGGCAGCAGATAAGGCGGCATTTGCTCCGCATTGTAAACTCGCCCCGTGATGATCGGCCGGTCGGGATCTCCTTCAATAAACTCCACGATGACTTCCTGCCCAATCCGCGGCAGAAACATCGCCCCCCATTGCTTGCCTGCCCAGTTCTGGGAGACACGAGTCCAGCAGGAGCTGTTCTCGTCGTACTTCCCTTCCCGATCCCAGTGGAATTGGACCTTCACCCGCCCATAGTTGTCCGTCCAGATTTCCTCGCCGGCCTTACCCACCACGACCGCCGTTTGCACACCTTGGATAATCGGCTTCGGCGTCACTTGCGGCGGTCTGAACGGAACTTTGTGGGGGATGCAGGTGAAGGAGTTGGTGTAGGCCGATTCGTCTTTGCCCACCGTGGTCGTCGTATAGGTGCCGCCCACTGTGGCGACGTGGTGCAGACTGGTCAGCAGATAGGCCTGATTCATGTCCTTGCGCACATAGTCTTTCAAGTCGAAACGATAGCCGGACGTGAACGCCCGGCAGGAGCTGGTGCCGGTAACGACGAAGTATTGCGCCTCCTCTTCCTCCATACGGAGCTTGGCGATGGCATCGCCTTGATTCTTCTTGGCGTATTCTCCGGGGTAGTCGTAGATTTCAAGTTTGCTGTTCCCGCCCACCTCGATCGTGCTTTTCATTTCCGCATCCAGGCTGGTGCTCGGGGTCTCGAAATTATAGTCGGTGACGGCATACTTGCCCGGCCGTAGAATTTGCTCCCATTGGAAACTCGTGATGACATCTTCCGCCAACGCACCGCTGCCCTGCGGGTCCCATTTGGCGTCCTTCTGCTCCGGGCAGGGCTGATGCGCTGTCGGATCGTTGGCGATCACCAAAGTATGTTTGTCTTTTTCATGTTCAAAGAAATACAACAGGCCGTACTGTTCCATCAGGCGCGACACGAAATTGAAATCAGTTTCCCGATACTGGACGCAGTAGTCCCTCGGCTCAAAGGTGCCCTGCAATTGCAGCTTATAATCCGTGAATCCCAGGTCTTTAAAAATTTGCCGGATAATATCCGGGATGGTTTTCTTCTGGAAGATTCGACAATCAGAAGTCCGCGTGAGGAACCAGGTCCAAGGCACCATGGTCGCCCGATAGTTGGCGAGCCCCCGGTCGCTTCCGGTCTGCATGAAGCGGCTGATGAACCCGTTGAAGTATCGTTTTTTCTCCGAGCCGAGCGTGACGCGAAGCGTGACGCGCTTGCCGATGATGTCCTCGAACTTAATATCAGGGTCGTGCGAGAGCAGGTCCAGATCGAAATTCGAGAGACGCGAAATCCCTTCCTGACCGGAAAAGCCGCGGAGGAGCAGAATATCCTTTCCAAGCGGCGTCTCGATCCCGATCAGCCTGTTCTCTTGTGTGTGTGGCATCCCTTCAACCCAATGAGCAGGAAACTCTTTCGTTCCTATGCCACCTCGTAGCGGAAATTCCCTGCGGGCTCGACCGTGATATGGACCTTGTTGACCGATTCCCCTGCCGCCATGCGCGCGAGAAACTCCGTCGAGAGTTCCGGCAGCAAGGTGCGGGTGAGAATGTGGTCGACATTCCGCGCGCCGCTTTCCACCTCGGTGCAGCGGTCGGCAATCGCCGTGACCAATGCTTCGTCGTAGGACATCGCCGCGCGATGGTTTTCTTTGATTCGGCGCATGATCCGGCTGAGCTGCAATCCGATGATGCGCCGCATGATGTCGGGAGAGATCGGAAAGAACGGCACGACGATGAGTCGTCCTAGAAAGGCCGGCTTGAAATACTTCAACAGATCAGGCCTGATGGCATCGGCCAATGCCTCTGGCTCAGGCCTGGTCTCCGGATCTGCGCAGAGCTTCATCACGGTATCCGTGCCGGCGTTGGAGGTCATAATGATCACGGTGTTCTTGAAATCGATGTCACGCCCCTCGCCGTCTTTCATCATGCCCTTGTCAAAAACCTGGTAGAAAATATCCTGCACGCCCGGATGGGCTTTTTCCATCTCATCCAACAGGATCACGCTGTATGGTCTTCGGCGCACGGCTTCCGTCAACACCCCTCCCTCGCCATACCCGACATAACCGGGCGGTGACCCCATGAGCAGAGAGACTTTGTGCTCTTCCTTGAATTCGGACATATTGAGGGTGGTGATATTTTGATCGCTGCCGAACAGCAACTCGGCGAGCGCCAGTCCTGTTTCGGTCTTACCCACGCCGCTTGGTCCGACGAACATGAAGACGCCGATCGGCCGGCGAGGATCTTCCAGCTTGGCTCGCGCCGTACGCAAACGTTGACTGAGCGCATCCAGGGCATGGGATTGTCCCACCACGCGTTTTTCCAAGTTCTCCTTGAGACTCAAGACCGTGTTGATCTCGTCTTTGACCATGCGTCCGATCGGGATGCCGGTCCAGGCCGAGATCACCTGGGCAATGGCCTGTCCGTCTACACTAGGCTGCAAGAGGGGGCTTTCTCCCTGGAGCGAGGCCAACTCTTTTTTCAGCCTTGTCAGATCGGCCTGCAATGTCTCGACTTCTTGCGGAGTCAGTCGGACGGGCGTCTTTTCCGTTGCCTTGTCAGGAGCCTTGTCGGTTGTTGCCTTCTCCGGGATCTTCGGCGGCGCTGCCTGCTGCTCCAGTTTCTGACGGATCCCTGCAATCTCGCCGACCAGCTTCTTTTCCTGTTCCCACCGGATCTTGAGTTCAGCCTGGCGTTTCTCTTCCGCGGCCTTCTCCCGGCCCAATTCAGCCACGCGGTCCTGATGGTTGCCGCCCGTGATGTCTTCCCGTTCCAGAATGTCGATTTCCGTATCGATGAGTGAGATTCGCCGGCGTGCGTCTTCCAATGCGGGAGGTTCAGCGACCTGCCCGAGGGCCACTCTGGCGCAGGCCGTATCCAGGACGCTCACGGCCTTGTCCGGTAATTGCCGGCCTGAAATATAGCGATGCGAGAGCTTCACCGCAGCCTCGATCGCTTCATCCAAGAGCCTTACTTTATGGTGCTGTTCCAGAGTCCCGGCCAATCCCCGCATCATATTGATGGCGGTGGCCTCCGTCGGTTCTTCCACCTTCACCACCTGAAACCGCCTGGTCAGCGCAGGATCTTTCTCAAAGTATTTTTTATATTCGGCCCAGGTGGTCGCAGCGATGGTTCGTAGTTCGCCCCGGGCCAGCGCCGGCTTGAGAATGTTGGCTGCGTCGCCCTGTCCCGCCGCTCCTCCGGCGCCGATCAACGTGTGCGCCTCATCGATAAACGTGATAATAGGTTGCGGGGACGCTTTGACTTCGTTGATCACCGACTTGAGCCGGCTTTCGAATTCCCCCTTCACCCCTGCTCCTGCCTGTAACAACGCGAGGTCGAGCACCCGCACGGTGACGTTCTGTAGCGGCGGCGGCACATCGCCGGCGACGATTCTCAGCGCCAAGCCTTCCACCACAGCGGTTTTCCCTACTCCGGCCTCCCCGGTGAGAATGGGATTGTTCTGCCTGCGTCTGGTCAGAATATCGATGACCTGCCTGATTTCCGCATCGCGGCCCAATACCGGATCGACCTGCCCCTGTTTCGCCCTCGCGGTCAGATCGATGGTGAACTGATCGATGGCCGGAGTCCTGGAGGCATGGGGAGCCCCCTGTGCCGCCGGCGTGTCGACCCCGCCCGTCTGGACCTCTTCCAGGTCTTCCGCCGATCCGGCGACGATCTTCGTCAGCTGGGCATGCAGGTCCTCAGCCGAGATCTTTTGCACCTCGGGCGACATCTCGCGCATCATGCGGGCAAAATCGTCTTCGGCGAGTAAGGCCAGCATCACATGACCGGACCGCACGCGATTCACTCCATATTCAATGGACGCCAACGACCAGGCTTCATTGATGAGGCGCGGGACCCGTGGCGCCAGGGTCGGGGTCCTCGCGTTGCCGGTCTTAAACCGATCGAGGGTGCGCGTGATATCCCGGGCCAATCGCGATTGATCAATGCCATAGTGGCGACAAATCTTGTGGACATCCGTATTCGACATTTCCAGCACCTTCGCCAGGAGATGTTCGATGTCCACATCGTAATGTGTCCGACTGAGACACAACCCTGCGGCCCCTTCCAATGCGCGGCGACAGGTATCGTTGAGCTTGCCGATGAGTCCCTTGAGATTGATGTTCATGTCTGTCCTCTCCGCGAACCCTGTTACGCCCTCGCTGCCTGTGCCGTCATGGTGGAGCCGGAGAACTGTACGTCGTCTGCATGGTGATCGAACTCTTTGGTCTTCAGCCATGTCGTCCAGCCGAGCCTCGGGGCATAGGTGTCCGTCGACCGGAGTCTCGTGGGCGGCACTTCCTCGGCTCGTAATCTCAATTGCACATCGAAATCCAGTTCCGGCCCGGCAAACAATTTCGTCAGTTGCACGAGGGTCGGATAGGCCCGACCGGAGGGCAACAACCGATCGAACTGCTCAAATTCCAGCGGACCCAACTCGACCTTAAACGCAGCCTGCTGATCCCAGATTTTGGTTCCAGCCAGCGCAGACCAGCCCAATATATTGTTGCTTCCGGTCACGCCGATCGTGGTCCAATCTGTTTCTTCCAAAGTGAGCCAGGCCCCGATAAATTGATTCACACGCACCGGTACCTGAAAATAGTCCGCGAGGCAGCGCTCCAGCGCTTCCGCTGATCGCGGGCGTTGTCCCAGGAGTCCGACATAACGGAGGATCGATCGTTCATCGATGGTCAATCGATCGCATAGTCCCGTCGTACCTAGGCCGGCGACAGCGAACAGACAGCGGGCGAACCGATCGTCGCTCCCCTTCAACAGCCATTGTTCAAACCCCGCCGTGCAATCGTGTTTTTCCCAGGCCCGATAAAACAGGGAGATCATGCGATGGTTGAACACATCGAAAAAATCACGCAGCGTCTGGTCCTTGGCTTGCAACCGTTCCAGCATGAGTTCGGTGTAATAGCGGGGAAGGACACCCTGGGGACCGGTGAGCCCCATAAACGCCACGGTCATTTCAGCCGGCCGTCTCTCGTCGCGGGCCTGATTGATCTGATGAATGGCGCTCGGGGGGAAGGCAAGGGATTGATGGGCACGGAAGCGAACGATTTCTTTCGAGGGAATGGCGCTCTCGCCGACCGGCTGCCGTTCCGGATAGACGCGCGCCAGCAGCCGGACCGCTTGAAAGAAATCGAAGCGAAAGCCCCGCTGCGTGAGGTCCTGTTTTAGATCAGGATCTGTTCCCCTGCTCTGGGCGGCCATTGTTTAATCGGCCTTTCTCGTTGTTGAGTGCGGGCGACTAACTGGGTAAAGGAGTTCAGCGAAGCATAGAGACCGAAGAACTTCTCCAACACGCTCGCGAACAGATAGACGCTGCTCCCCACATACTTGTTCTCATCAAACTCCAGGGTTACTTCCATTCCGCGGCAGAACCCGTTCCATGCCAGCGATGTCGGCCTGCGCGTCACACGGCGAGAGGACACAGCCGTGATGCCCTCGATTTGCTGATGAACCACGCTGGAATCCGAGAAATCATAAAGCCGCAGGATTTCCTGTAACGCCTGTGGACTGCCCTCGGTTAAGGAGAGGTAATTCAACGACAGATGGGAGATCAGGCGCCATTGAGTCCCCCCCCCCAGCGGCGGCTGCATCGGTTCTGTCGGTTTGACGAGCGCCCGTATACGCGCCACCGGCGCGGCCTTTTCGAGCTCGAAATCGCCCCGGACGTCGTCCACTGCCATCCGTCTGGTGAGGCCACGGTTCGTACAGGTCGTGGAAATCATGAGCGTGTCCCCGGCCGGCACGGTGGGATCCATGTCGAGATCGACCAGCGAGAGATACACCTCGGAGCCTACATCACCTTTACGGTCGGAAGGCCTGCGGCTCTGGTACCAAAAAGCGCTCTGCTCGCGGTCCAGCCGCGTGTGCTTGAGCGAATAGATAGGCTGCACCGGTCTGACGGTCTGTTTATCCCCGGACAGGAGGGATACGGCGTCGATGGAATAAATCTCGTTCGCCAGGGGCCGCCTCACTTCAGGAATCACCCGGTACTCGTGCTGTGTCTGGTCGAGACGGATTGGTTCCGCCGTCTGAGTGAACAGGTTCACCACCGGTGCACAGCCGAGCCGGAAGGTATCGGTGGTCGGCATGTAATCCGATCGTGGCGGCTGATCGAGGACGATCTCGATTTCCAACTTGTTTCCTATCCCTGCCTTCACCACCTGTTGCAAGTTAGCAATCTCGATGAACAGAAACTTCTGAGGGAACGTAAAATACTCGTGCAAGAGTCTGTAACCCGGCAGCGCCTGTGACGGATAGGGAAGTAAGCCTTCATCCATGCCGAATCCAACCGGACGCAGAGAGCCCGAGGGCAGCAGGGCCGGTTTCTCTCCCGGCTTGGCCCCACCTGCACGACAACGAACTTCGTGCGTATGATTCAACAGCAGTTCGTACAGCGAATAGACAAGCGGCGCCTCGCCGTTGAGGTAGAAGCGCAACTGCTCGACCTGGAGATCCTTGAAGGTAAGCCCGCCCTGCGCATGAAGCTCCAGTTTCATCACCGCCCCCGGCTTTCCCCCCGGCAAGGCCCGCTCAGCCGGTTGCACTTTGACAGAGGCCAGCATGATCGGCCAGAGAGTGGTGGAATAGCAGGTCCGATATCGACATTGCGTGCCGTCGATCGGTCGGGAAAATAATTGCGTCCCCACTGGCATGACGTACCCGCTCGTCAGTTTTCCCTGCTCCGGATCAAGGACGAACTCGACAATCGACATGGAAGGGATGGGAGCCAGGTAATGAGGGTACAGCATACCGAGCAAGGCATCCGTAATCTCCGGAAACTCATCATCGATCTTGAGATGAACTCTCGCCGAAAGGAACGCGAAGGCTTGGATCAACCGCTCGACATGCGGGTCCTCGCATTTATTGGGCTCCAGCAGGAGGCGGCCAGCTACCTTGGGATAGGCCTGGGCGAATTCCTGCCCCAACTGGCGAAGGGTCGATAGTTCCCGCTCGTAATATTCGAGCAGCGTCTCTCGCACTAGACTTCTCCTCGCACGGAGTAAGACGAGGTCCCCAGTTGCAGGGCTGCATCGAAGCGCACCGGTTCCGGCGCCGGATCCAGACGCAACAGGGCCTCAATCCGAAAATGAATCGCCACATCGAACTTGCTCGGCGGTTCCAGCGTGACCCGCACTGATTTCAGTCGTGGTTCGAACTTCGTCAAGGCCTCTTCCACGGACCGCCGCATCACCTTGCGATGCTCGGGATTCAAAAGACTGTAGCTGGTGAAATCCGGCAGCCCGAACATCAAGAGAGAATTATTGATCTCTGTGTATTCCGTGGGCGCGCCCTCCAGGAGTTCACGCCTAGTGTTCAGCAGCACTTCTATATCACGGGAAATCGATTTCTTCAGCTCGCGGACATTCGCTGAGGAGAGGGCCGGTTTCCGCATCTTGTGCAGTTCGTCGGCAAAGATCTCATCCAGCAACATACGATTCAGCAGCGCCACATGAGAGGCTTTCCGGCTATCTTCCATGAGTCGGATCATGTCCGGGGAAAGGGCCACTCCTTCGAATCGCTTCCGCTCATACAGAAGCGGCCCTCTGATGATGCGATTGAGGCCTTCCGTCACGGCGAGGAGGAGGGCATTGGCGCCCGCTCCAGTTCCTTCTCGGTCCAGGAATTCCCGCTCTTCCGGCCGAAGTTGCTCTCGCATGAATCGCGTCACGGAATCACGCGGGCTCTTCAGTCGCCCCGTCAGTTTCGCCGGATCCTTAAGATCCAACATGTCCAGATAGGGATCTCCGGCACGGGGATCGTCATCAAGCAGGCGGTCCAGTATTGAAGTTGTGAGAGCCATTTCAGACAAAAATTGCCACCACCATCTCGTTGAATCTAATTACCAACTGTAAGCTTGAATGGTTCAAAGCTTTCGTTAAGCATTCGCAACGCATCCCGTACTCTTTCTGTGTTTGCGTTCCGCATGATCTCTTCGATGATCTTGCGGGCTTCCTTATCGCTAATAGGAACTCCGATGCTACCGAGGGCAGCGACGATCTGCTCTGCATTCTGTTGCTGATCGCTCACTGTCAGCTTCAACGCTCCAGGGATACTGCTAGCTACCTTGGTCAGGACAGTCCAAAGTATCGTCCATATGACTGAAAGGGCTGAGAGCCGTTGTGCCATAACTTTTTTGCCCAATTTCCCAACCAGGACTCCGGCCCCGCGGGCGGAGATCATAGGGTCCGTTGCCATGGCTTCAGGGAGGTTACCACCTATGGACTTGAGACCTCCCCAGGCCGAAAGAAGAACCAAATCGAGAATCTTTTCATACAATGTCGGAGTGTGTTCCTTCAGAATGTCACGAACCCTGAAACAGACAGAAACTGCTTTACTCCAACGTGCGAAGTTGTCCTTATTCTTAAGGACAAATTTCAACGCATCAGTTCCCATGACCGTGACAAATCCTACGCTGCTCACACAAGAACAGACGCCCATTAGAAACTGCATTTCGTATTCTGCCAGTTTGGCTATTGGAGTAGCCCGACGTGCAGCATCTATAAACGGGAAGGTCTTAACTTCGTCGATAAATCCCTTCGGCGTTTGAAAATAGCTAATCCCATTGCATGGACTCAGTTCGTTCACCAAAACATAAAATACTCCTAAATGTCCTGCCCAGAGAACAACTCGCAGTCCGTCTGTCGCCATCCAGGTTTGCCCCTTCTTGGCATATCCCCATAGGCCCCCAATCAGTAATTGTGAGTCATCGTTAGCGGGAATCACCTCGTTAACTTGTGTGGGTGAGAGGACAAATGGTGCGTCACTGTTGGCAGGAACTAGCTCCTTAACTTGTGTGAGTGCGTTGCTCATTCGTCAGCTCATAACAGAACTGCACATGTAATTACCGACAATCATGTCTTTTGACGAAAGTCCGAGGGCAAGAGTCCCCTGGTTCAGAGCCTTTTTCTCGAACCACTAACAGATGAAAATCCCCTGCGAAAAATTGACAGACAGACCCATTGCTAAAAAGTGCCGCACGGACCTGTCATCTTACATCGGCTATTTCTTCACCCCCTTGCGCAGGTCGTACCCTGCCTTCGACGTACCCCACTCCCACATTGCAGCGCGATATCGCAAGGCAATCGTCTCTGTGGGCCTGGCCTCTGCGCTATGAAACCCCACCGATACGTTACTCACAATGACGTCATCCAGGGTCACCTTGCACATGACGTCCTTACCCGAAATCAGTGTAATTTCGGCCTTGGGGATCTGTTCCTTCACCGCACAGGCCTTGGCGAGCGAGGGACTCGCCGCATCCATCTCCTTCACGATCACGAGGTCGGCAAAGGTCGTGATATTGCCGGACAGCCGGTCGCCTTCTTCCCATTCGCCGGCTTGATTTACCCCATAAGACATTGATTGAAAGACAATCTGGTCTTTGAACTTATCAGTTGTCGCCTTCCCTTTGATATCACCTAACTTTAAAAACGCGTTCTCCTGCCTCACCTCTGCCATGATGCCCTCCTCCTTGTGAGTGCGGTTGGCCGGTTATGTCTTTTCAATGCATCTATTCTGTTCATTCACAAACGCAACATATGTACCCATCCGAGCAGTCACTCATCAGCGTATAAAAATCGCGACTGAATGGTGGGAATGTTGGCTTTCTCCCCATGCGGTCCAGTCTAGAACTTTCAGATTTCAGTTAGGACGGCATCCAATAGGATACGCGATCAATACAATCGGATACGCACTGTAACCAAGAGCCATGAGAGAAAGAGTGGCATTGAGGCAATCGCTACCATTGAATACAAGGATGGATCGGCGCAAGACTCTTGCCGTTTCTGGCTTTATCCGATTCACTGAACCGACACATCGACCCGGGCTTGCTTGGCCAGACCGATATCTCCTTCCCTTTTTGGAAACCGAGGCCCCCTATCTTTTACCGCTTCGCCGGGGGTGGTAACTCTGCCACTAACCGAAGGGAGACCGTCAGTTCATCCAACTGAAAGTGCGGCTTCAAAAACGCAATGGCTTTGTAGACACCAGGCTTCCCAGCCACTTCTGCGACTTCTACTCGAGCTTCCTTCAGAGGAAACTTGGCTTTGATCTCTTGCCCAGCATCTTCGGTGCTCACGACATACTTGCTGATCCAGCGATTCAGGAAATCTTCGCAATCTTTGCGCGTCATGAAGCTTCCGATCTTGTCCCGCATAATGGACTTGAGATAATGGGCGAACCGTGACATGGCCAGAAGATACTGAAGCTGCGTAGAGAGGCGCGCATTGGCGTTCGCCGCATCCGTGTCATATTTCTTGGCTTTCTGGCAGGATTGCGCCCCGAAGAACGCCGCAAAGTCGGTCCCCTTGCAGTGTACGAGAGGAATAAACCCGAGGTCCGACAGCTCCTTCTCGCGACGATCGGTGATGGCAATTTCTGTCGGGCATTTCAGTGCGATCTCTCCCTCATCGGTGCGGAACGTATGAGTCGGAAGTCCATCCACACGCCCGCCTCCTTCGACCCCGCGGATGGCTGCGGTCCACCCATACTTGGCAAACGCGTCCGTGAGCCGGGCCCCCATGGCATAGGCGGCATTTCCCCAGAGATACTTGCTGTGATCAGTACCATCCACATCTTCTTTGAAATTAAATGCCTCCACCGGTACCGTCTCCGGACCATAGGGCAGCCGCATCAGGACATGAGGTAAGGTCAGCCCTACATACCGAGAGTCCTCTGACTCGCGGAAGGACTTCCACTTGGCATAATCCGGAGTCTCAAATTTCTTGGCCAGATCACGAGGATTGGGAAGGTCCGTGAACGTTTCAAGCCCGAGCAGTCCTGGCGCAGCCGCCGAAATGAACGGCGCATGAGCCGAAGCCGCCACATTCGACACCTTCTCCAGCAAGGCCAAATCCTGAGGATGTCGCCCGAATTCGAAGTCTCCGATCAAGGCACCATAAGGCGCTCCACCGAAGGTTCCGTACTCCTCTTCGTAGACCTTTTTGAACAGCGCGCTCTGGTCGAATTCCACCGCCTTCTCGAGATCCTTCCGCAGTTCATCCTTGCTGATGTTCAACACGCGGATCTTTAGCATGGTGCTGGTTTCGCTCTGCATGACGAAATAGTGCAGCCCGCGCCAGGCCCCTTCCAGCTTTTGAAACTCCGGCGAATGCATGATGGCATTGAGCTGCGCGGAGAGGACCTTGTCGATGTCTGCGATCCGCGCATTGATCGTCGCCTCGAGGTCTTTGGATACCCGGAGGGTGCCCTTCATCACTTCTTCCACGAGGGTGGCAATCTGACGGCGCGACTGGTCTCGCTCCCAATCATCCTTTCCGATACGGGTCTCATTGATAATTTGATCAAGAACCCCACTCTCCACCGTTCCTGCCGCCGCCGCGCCCTGGGGCTGCGCTTGTTTCGCTTCTTCCGCCATGGTTAGCCCTCCTTCTGGGAACCACCTTCAGTTCCCAGTCCTGCTTCTTTTCCGATCTTCTGCTGCAACTCAGAGTTGGCGATAATCTCCTGGAGTTTCTCCGCCAACTTGTCGTTCCCGTCGGTTTTCGCCAGAAGGGCGGACAGCTGCTTTCTGACCTCGACTAGCTTCTTCAAAGGCTCGACTTGGTCGGCGACCTGCTCGGGGCTGAAGTCATCGATGTTATTGAAGCGCAACTCCACCCCAATTTTGGTGTCGTCATTGGTTAGCTTGTTATCCACCTTATACGCGAGACGAGGGCCGATCCCCTTCATCACATCATTGAAGTTATCTCGATCGGTCTCCACGAACTTGCGCTTAGGATCCTTCAAGAGCGCAGGTGGCTGCTCTGGCTTTCCAGCCAAGTCTGCCATGACGCCAACGACGAAGGGCAACTCCTTCATCTCAATGGCGCCGCCCGTCTCCACGTCATAGGTGATCTGCACACGCGGCGGACGAACTCGATCCAACTTGTGTTGAGTGCTTTCACGCGCCATGAACATCCTCCATCGATAGATGACTACGTATGTTGGTCACTCGCCGACCGGTTCTGGGTTAGCCCCAGCGTTTCACGGACGTTGCCGAGCACATCATCGCTTTTGATAACCTCCTGGAGCCATTCTTCCAGCGGCATTTCTCCCCACCGCGCTGCGCGCTGGACAAGATAGGCCACCGGACTATGCGGTTCCGTCCGCCGAAAAAATTCCGCAACGGCTCCCAGTCTCCGCAATGCATCTGCGCGATCAACCGGCACAATGCCGGATCCGCTCGCCGTCATGTGTACCACCGGTGCCATGTCGGCCTCCTGAGGAACGATGGCTGATTGACTTATGGTCGGTACCCCGACACCCCCCTTTTTTCGAACAATGCTATTCATCAGAGACCGGCATTCGCTCAAGGCCTCCTTGATGAGTCGCAAACTCGGCGCTTCCGGGCGATATTTCTCATCCAGGATACGCTCGAACCGTTCAAATTCGTCCCAACTCTGGTTCAGATTCTCAAGAATGGTCGAGCAATGGCTCAAAGGTGTCGACGCGACCGCCTTCTCAAATGTTTCCCCTTCGAGCTTGCCCTCTTCCAATGCCTCGGCAAGCTGCCGCTTTCTTTGCCCATCCGTCGCCGCTCCCCGGCGCAGATTCTCGACTTCTTGCGATTCCTTGTATTGCCAGCAGCTGTAGGCTGGCCCGCCGGGTGGCTGAACCAACGGCATGTTGAGGATGGCGACCGGAAGGATTTTATTCAGTGCTTCGAGCCGTCCACCGCGAAACTCCAGGTCGCCGTCTTCAATCGACGGGTAAAACGAATCCCAGTACTGTTCATGCAATCCACCCAAGATCTTGAAGCCATCCCGGAGTCCTGCTGAGCCATATTTCTTGACCAATCCTTCGGTCAGCCAGGCCGCCACTTGAAGATCTTTGCCCTCAGTCGACAGAATTCTTGTCGCGAGTTGAATAACCTTCGGCCAGTCCGCGACCTTCACTTCGCGCTTCCATTCGCCCTGGCTTGCGGCATCTTCTTCGCGACGCGCTTCCTTGAGCAATTCAAAGGATACGCCGTCTCGCGGATCAAGCCCACAGGGCTTGTCGCCTGAGATCGGCTTGAGAATCGCATCGATATCCACTGTCGGCACGGAAGCCATGATGTCCTTTGCCTATCGCACTGCCGCCAACACCTCAAACTCCAGCTCCCCGACTTCCAGGATCGAAACTTCGCGGTCATCCACGAGAAAGGTCTTCTGACCGACTCCTCCGACCAATCCTGCGCCCAGATCAAGCCATTCGGTCATCCGGCCGAGACGCACCTTGTCATCGACCTCCAGCTCCGATCCTGCGTACAGCACGGGTAGAAAGGCTTCACCCACAGGGCCATCTTCTATTTCCACCGTCGCCGGCACCCAGAGCAAATCCCGCAAGTGTTTCGGCTGTGGAATGACCACTTTGTGAATGCGTTCGAAGGGTATCCAAATGTAGGAATCGCGCACAATCACCTCCAGGATGCCCCTGAGGCGATCGTCGGAATCACGGAAGGAGGTGAAGGGCTGCCCTTTCATCCGGCCTCGGATCTCCGGCCTGGCACGCTGTGCCCGTTCATACAGCGCCTTGGCCTCAACCTGGTGCGCCTCGCGCAGCTGGTTATGAGCGTCTATATAGAGTGCGACATGTTCGGGAGGTTCAAACAGAAAACTCGGCTTGATGCCCTCATTGAAAAATCGCCGCCGAGTGACTTCGGCACGGAGGATGTTTTTGTAGACCTCCACGCCAATGCCGACCTGTTCGTTTTGATGTCCGATGACGTCAAGCTGACGGTGCGCCCGCTCGTAGTCACCGGTGAAGCAGAGGAGTTCGAACAGGAACGTCCGCAGTCTGGCGTCGGTCGGATGTCGCTTAATGTCCTCGTTTAACTCGGAAATCGCCGCGGAGAGTTGATGCAGTTTGAGTAAGTCATTTGCTCCCATACAAGGGACCTCTGCTGAGGGGTGGAAGGGATTCCATCCTAGTGAAATCACAGGAAAAGAGCAAGGCTGTCTCTGCGGCAAATACTTGCATTCCACATCTTTCCCCACTGCCCGCCGAACCCCTTTGAACCGACCTCGCTTTTTAGGATCCCCCGGCGCTGAGTCCCGACACACGATGCAGAAATGCCTCCAAGGTCACGTCTCCATCATCGAGAAGCTCACGTCCAGCCTCCGTCAACTGCCCCTCATCGTCGTTCTCGAACAGCTCATTTGGCCGGCCTTCCGGACGGATGAGAGAAAGCAGAAGTTGGGGGAGCGGTCGTTCCATGGAGACCAACAGCAACGGCTTCATCTTGGAAGGCCATCGATTCCAGAAGAGAATCCCAGTCTCCGGCCGGTGGCCCGAGGCGTGAGATGCGAGATCCATCCAAAATGGGAGGTCGTAGGTCTCCTCCTTGCTATCTATGAGCAAGGGGAATTGGGCCTGCCAGTGGCGTCGGCTCGCGGAGTCCGATCCTGACCGTGAATGGAGCAAAGACCGAAGCAGGTCGTATTTTTGGGTACTGTCGAACCCGCCCAATACATCAGTCCAGTATTCTCGCATCCGGCGGTGCAGCAGCTCCGCATGGTATCGCGTCTCTATAAAAGTGGTCTCAGGCGCCTCTACCGGTGAAAGCGCCTGTAGCCGAAATTGCAGGCGGTTGAGATCGGCTTCGGTGCTGATATCCTCCAGCAACCGATGGCTCTGCTCAAAAAACTCCCTGAAATGCATGGGTGCGCACCAGGGGATCTCATGAAACTCCTTCCTCTCCAAGAGTAAGTAAATCAAAAAAGGAAACTCTCGCCCCGCCTTGTCCTGACTTGGTTTCAGGAGGCCGACCAGGAAGCGGCTCCGATCGGGCGGCAAGTATAAAAACGTCCACTGATCCCCTTGCATGAATTCCATGGACCAGGAAGGCCCCAGGGTGGATTTTGCATGGAACATCCCCTCGCGGATCCACTGATCCAATGCATCAATCTCCGCTCCTGACGCCTGGCATCGAATAAATTCCGCAGACAGAGGCAGCTTTCCGTAATAGCCGAGCGTAGAGCTATACATTGAGCTCACGTCACATGGGGGACGCAGGTGAATTGCTCGAAGAATCCAGGACGGAATGGGTTCCTAATGCTCTTGGCTCTCACGTCATATCGGATATGCAGCGGCTTGGAGTCCGGGGTTAGTAACTCCCATTGGACCTTCACCTTGACATCGCTGTGATCGGTCGACTCAATCGCACCAGCCCTGATAAGCTTGAACAGTCCCCAGACATCCTTGAAGTCCCTCGTGACCGAGCTGTCGCCAACCTTGACAACCAGCGCGGCTCCAAGAGACGGTGTCGGGCCAGGCCATTTCATCTCCCACCAGTCTTGCGGCTCCATGCGATACCGCAGCGGCTCGCCACCAATGTCCAGCCGTATCTCACTGACGCTTCGACCGCCAGCCCCCCCTGGCGGATAGGGATAGACTTCGATCACCGATCCCAAATCCGGAGATGCTTTCGTAAAGAGGCTCTCTGAAACAAACCTGGCCTTCTCCAACGACTCGATGAAGGCATCGGAGACGGTCAGCGCGACTCCGTTCGATGCTCTGCGCACTAAACGGTCGCCCCTCTCTTCCAGAAATGGTTTTAAGTCTGCCTGGTAGAAACGCCAGAGCGCCCCCTTATCCGGGTGCAAAAAATTGACGACGTCCTCCACCACAGCATCCTCTCCAGATGAGCGAAAGGGATATTTACCCTCAATCGTACGCTTGCAGGCTTGAAACACATCGGTGCCCCAGCGTTGGTCGATATCCAACCGCGTCCGCTCTAACACTCCGCGCATGGTCATCAACCATGGCTCCGACAGCAACGCCGCCATGGATTCTCGTAATTCGGTGTCCAGCTTCTGCAGGAAGGCATCTGTCTTCTCCATCCCCTGCTTAAGCTCATTCGATCCTCCAGCCACGATGGTCCTCGCAAGGGTGTTGGTACCCGGGCTGATGGTCTCCTCAAGTAGAATGGGTCGAAACACCTGGTGCGCCTTCCGTAATTCCGTCAGGTACTGGACGATAGGCGTCTCTTCCTTTGCATCCTTCCGGGCAACAATCAGATCATGCAGCGCAAGAAAATAAACGGTGACTCCGCCCGGAAACTCAGTCGCGTCCGACGCACGCGGTGGCTTCTCGAGCTTCTTGCCGACTGCTTCCAACCCTAGCTTTTCCTTCACCTTTCCCAGCAAGCCGACTGCCGACTCCTGAAGTTTTGCAATGCCTTCAGGCTCCGGCACGGTATTGCGATCGACCGCTTCCAATATTCGCAGGAAGGGCGAATCCGGCAGGCTCAAGATCGAGAGCAATTTTTCCATGTCCGTCGGAGTGACGGCGGGACCAAGTGAGAGGGATTTCAAGAAGGCCCGCCAATGCAGTCGATAGTCTTGAAAGTAGAGTGTCTTGATCCCCCGCTCCAGATCGATCTGTTTCGTATCAGGCTCGCCCACGACCCAGGCTTCGCTTCCAAGACCTTCGAGCACGCGACCCATGGCAACCTGGAACGGTCCTTTCCAACCCTCGTAGGTGAACACACCAGGAATCATATGGTTGCTGACGACCGTCCCCTGCTGACCTCCTTGAAGGGACGTCTCAACAGAAAATGGAGCGGGCCGAAGAGATTCGTCGATTTCACGAAGGCTGAGGCCATAGAGCCGGTCCACAATGGGGATATCGCGCAGACGCTCTTGCGCGCTCGCCACCAGGTGTTTATTTAACTCAACCCGGCCCTGTTGCGCGCGAGCCAGCACAGCGGTATAGAGAGCCATATGCCGTTTGATACTGGCCTGCACCCAGTCCGGAACCGCATAGGTGGCATACAGGCCCTTCAGCCGCTCGTTCCAGTAAGTGGTCAGCCATCGCTCCAAATATGGGCTGCTCAGGCGCTTGGGCTCACCGAGCATGATGTAGGCTTTGAGCATGGAATAGTAGTGATCACTTGCGCCTATCGCCTCCCCGCGCGACTCTCCCGACGCAAATTGATAAAGTTCGTCCTCCATCGCGCGCTTCGTCGGAAGGAGAAAGATCTTTTCAACCTGCCGCGCGTAGACCTCCTCGAGATCGCCGAGCAGCCGCTCTCCTCGATATAAACCCCAGAGTCGGAACGGCACACCGTTCTCGCTATTGGAGACCAGTTCCCCCAAACGACCGCCCAGCCTATCGAGATACTCCACATCCTTTTCGAGGCTCGCCGCATCCGTCACTTGGAGATCGGGCGCATTCAGCGCCACCGATAGGGTATTGCTGACCAGCGCCCTATTCCCGACATAGGAGAACGCAAGCGCGATCACTGAGATTGCGACAAATAGCGTTCCCGCCGCAAAGGCGGCCACGCGCAGGAAGCCCCGTTGTTTATGGATGGCGGTCGAGGGCCCCGCGAGGAATTGATCCGGAAAGATGACGTCGGTAAACAGTTCCTTCAGAAAATAGCTCTTGGTCTCGGCGGGCGAAAACATTGAGGCGACCATATCACCAAGTCCGGAAGCGCGACTGATGACCCCGAGGATGCGATCGATCGGCGCCCCCTCTTGCGTCCCACTGGTCAAATAGAACCCGCGGAACATCGGACCTTCCTGGTACGGGTTCGATTGAAACAACACTTCGACAAAATGCGCCAACTTGTCGGTCGCAGAAGCGAGCTGGAGAGGAAAGGTGAAAATATTCAACTTGTAGGGTCCGCGAGCATTCACCAGGCGGGCGAACCGGCGGGATTTCACGGCGGCGAGCAACTGATCGAACTCGGTCTTGAAACGCACTTGCGGCGGATCTTTGGCAGCGCTCTTGGGAAACGTGCAGCCCCAAATCCGCTCCCGCTCGGCCTTCGTGAGTTCATCAAAAAATTCAACAAAACCCCTCACCAAGTCGCATTTCGTGAAAATCAGATAGATGGGAAATGTCATTCCCAGATGCGTCATCAGCTCGTCGATACGACTTCGAATTTTCTTGGCATGAGCCTCCAGCTCCTCCTCACTGGCCTGCATCAGATCGGCGATGCTGATCGCAACGAGGATGCCGTTGAGGGGTTTTTCTTTCCGGCACTTCTTGAGCAGATCCAAAAAGCCCAGCCATTCTTTTTGATCTTCCTCATGGGTGACATAGCGACCGGCCGTGTCGAGCAGCACCGCGTCATTCGTAAACCACCAGTCGCAGTTTCTGGTTCCTCCCATTCCCTGCAGCCCCTGCCCGGATTCGCCGAGATAGGGAAACTGCAACCCGGAATGGCGAAGGGCGGTGCTTTTTCCAGAGGCGGGCGGCCCGATGAACATGTACCAGGGCAGGGCATAGAGAGCTGCTTTCCCTTTAACCCCCTTCCCGATCGTAGACTCTTTCAGAGCCGCCAGGCCCTTATCGAACTGGCGGCGCAATGCTTCCAACTCCTCCTTATGGTCAGGCCTGGCCGCCGCCACTTGAACCTGGGCCTGCTGTTGCAGCGATACCTCCAATTGCACGGCACGGTGCTGAGAGACGACATGTTGGATGACAGAGAAGATGAACCGCAATAAGACGATGGCGATGATAATCTGCACCCGGCTTTCGACCGAATCCAGACCGATCGTCGGACCGGCCACCCAGACCAACCAGACCAAACAGACTAGTCCGAACTCGACCACCAGGCGGCGATGCCCCAGCATGGCTACCACCAGCGATTTTATCCTCGCAAACAACCCCATTATCCCCGCACCTCCTGGAGGAGCCGTTTCAATTCATGGCCGACATAGCCGGCATCCTGTCCGATCAACAGAGACAGTCCGAGATAGAACAGAAGGACCAGGGCGGTGCTGGTTGCAATGATGACCCAGACCGGAAGCTCGCTCTTGACCATCTCCAGCAACTCTTCCGGGCGTCGCCCACGAGGCGAAAGCGGTGGGATCTCCCCGCGCTTTCCTTGAATCTGGCGTGCAAGGTCCTCGACCAGCCCTCGTAATTTTTCACGATCCTGCAGCTTGTATTGGCCCTCGAACCCGAGCATGAGACAGTAGGTGTAGAGCTCCAGCAAGTCGGCGTTCATCGGGATGCCACCGCGAATACTTTCCAGTCGTTTAAAGAACCCTTCCCCTGCCGTAAATTCCCCGAATAATTCGTATTGCAGCGGCCGAGCGGCCCATTCGTCCTTCTGCGGCCAGCGCGAGTTGATGAGCATCTCGTCAAGAAATGCGGCCACAGCGTAGCGAGCTTGTGTCAACGCCTCCTGGGTCACGCCGGAGGTGCGGCCTCTTTCCTCAGCTGCTTGGAACAACTGCTGGAGCCGGGTACGGAGGCTCTCGACTCCTCCCGGATTGGTGGCATCACGGAGTTGTACGCCGAGCACCAACAGGTCGTTGAACACTTCGCTCAGGGAGTTCGTCTTTTCGGCCGGGACGGTGACCATGGCTGACTACTCCTTCGTTGCCAGCAACTGCAGCCGAAGGGATTGCAGGCTTTGAGGAACATGGAGGGCAACGATTTGCGTTTTCTTGATTTCCTCCCAGAACACTCCTCGATCATCCAAACGAAAGTATTGCTGGCCAACCCGAACCGGCAATGTCGCAGGAGGGCGCGGGGTATGGTACAGCCGAACTCCAGGCATCGCGGCTGCCACAATTTCCTTTAGCTTGGCGGGCGAACCGATCCTGATGAATTGCGGCACTTGCTGGCGAATCTGATCCTCGCTGAGATCGCCGGCGACCACCAAGAAAAACTGAGAGGACGCAAAAAGGCGGCTTTCCGGAACCCGCGCCACCCAGACGTTATCCCCGCTGGCCTCCAGCGCGATGGTCAGGTAATGCGTGGGCTGAAATCGTTCCACGATGGAGCGGATGGTATGGTCCAGGTCCTCGAAGGTGGCTGCAAGGTTGTCGTGTCGATAGGGCGGCAGCGTCAGGACTTCAAGGGGTCCGGCCAACATCGAGAGCGCTCCGGTCAAACGGGCAAGGATGAGATACAGAAACTCCGGATGCACCTTTTCAACCAGATTCGCATGTTGCATGGCCGGCAAATGGGCCATGAGCGCGGAGATGAGGTGATATTTTCCCAGATCCATTCCGATGGCTTCCAAAATGCCACGCTGAGCATTACCGTAGGATCCGATTTGAGCCGTAATGAGTTCGATAAGGCCGCGGAGCAGCCGCATGAGGTACGCCGAGGCGGAGATCCACAGACAAGCCGGAATGTAGGTTTCCTTCAATGCGACGGCCCCCGACTGGGTCCTGAGCAACTCGCCGATCTTCAGGACCACCATGTCGCTCGTGGGTTCGCCCGAAAACAAGATACGGAGGTTCTTTCGTGCGACGAGGATCTCCTGAGGATTGCCGCCCGTCGTGGAATCCTTCCGTTCGACATAGGCTGAAGAATACCGAGCGGCTCGAGAGCCCGACTCGCCGCCCAACGCGCAGTTCACGCCGTCCGTCTGCTCCACCGGCAAGGCCAGAAACACATCGAGGTGATCGACTGAGGCCGGGAACAGGTCACCAATGAGCCGCGTTTGCGGAGCCATGTCCTCTTCCGGAATCCTGACGACCACACCATCCGGCAACAGCCCATGAAAACCAAGCAACGTGACCCGGCCGTTGGAGAGCCCGTCATGATCGATGTCCAGCCTCAAGGCGCCATACCCGAACGCGACCAACGCACGAAGCCGTTCATTGAGATGACGCTCGTAATACTGGTCCCACTGTTGAAATAACTGCGGAGTGAGGAGCATCCCCTCGCTCCAGACGACCCGTTGGTTGTTCTCCATTGTGATGACCGTCGCCTTCCTTATTCGTCCTTCAATTTGAGCTTGTGTTCATCCAGAATCAATTTGACGGTGGGGGTTGCAAAGGGAATCCACGTGGACTGGTCCGACGACACGACCCGCCGCCAGAGCTCTCCTTCCGGCTTACGGAACAACGCCATGACTCCCAGAAACTGAACCCCCTTCCTCTGATCTACCTGCAATTCTATGGAGGTCTTCGTTTCAGGATAGACCGTGACCTCCCTCCGTTCGAGCAAATCCCCCGCCAACTCCTTCTCGTCATTCCTCCAGAGTGCCCGGAAATCCGCTCGGTCAAACCGCTCCCTATTCCTCAACTGATACACGCGCACGACAACGGACAAGGGGGCGCCTGATTCATCGGGATTCAGCCTATAGGTCGGCAGGAGCGTGACTCGGACATCTTTGATGCCGCTCCCGCACCCGACGGTGATTCCTCCCATCATGAGGATGATCAGAAAGAAACACAGATTACCGACCACGTTGAGTCTTCTGGACATCCAGGTAGCCTTTCGCGAAATGTGGCGCCAGTATTTGTTCAAAGATCCTGACTTCCTCTTCTGTAAACCGCCGGTGTTTTCGTTTGAAGTGTTTCCAGGCTCCCCAATGTTTCAGGAGACGGAAGGAAGGAGGGAGACGCAACGGCCCGATTTCCACCGGACTGGCCTCAATTTCCGTTTCGATTGCCGCCGGATCGAACTCTTTCAGTATGGCGCGAAGACTCTCTTCAAAACCCTTGATGACCCCGATCTGATGGAGGGCCAAATCGCGAAAGACCCGTTGAAGATCTGCCATGACGGCTTCTGTTTCTTGTGGATTGGACAAGGCGTCGAGAAGAAAGGCCCCGACCTGCTGCTCGTTTTCCGCCTGTTTGATCTGATTAGGCGCCCAATTGAGAATACGGGTCGCCTCCACCTCTAATTCACGGGCAAATTGCCGCCTGCCTCGTAACGACTCCAGCAGATTGCTGAAGGTGATCTGGAGAATCTGATCGATCCGCTGCGCGAACTGCCCGATGAATTCAGCGCTCATCGGCGCGGGAAGTCTTAAGCAGTATTTCTGCGCAATAGCCAGAAGACCTCGATAGGCCGCTTCCTCGGCAGTCTGATTCGCCCGCGCTGGTTGTGCAGGAACCGCTTCGGGAGGAGGACCAGCAGCAGCGGCGGCCGGTTGACCAAGTCGCAGGCACAACCCGGCTCGGACTTTGGACAGCAGGGATTCGCAGGCTCGTGCATCCTGTTGTGCCAAGGCCTGACGCAGCAGGACCAGCAACTCCGCTTCCCGCTCCTTCGGCGTACAGTCTCTCAATTCGGCATAACGACGACAAAGCTCGTACACGAGCGCTTCCGCGTCGCCGCATTGAACAGCGATCCGCGGATCCTCAGCCATGCTGTGCGCGGTACCGTTTGCCTCTTGGGTTTGTAATGAAAACAAAATAGTGAAATCCCCGATGCCGATTTGATCGCCTTCCTGCAATGGATATTCGCGCTGGGGCACCAGCGGCCGCTCATTCATCCTGGTGCCGTTGGTGCTCCCCATATCAACCAGCACGCAGGCGTTGGCCTTGCGTCGAATCTCTGCATGACGAGAGGATACGACCCGCTGAGGATCCTGCAACGTCACATCGTTCGAGGAAGCCCGGCCGATCGTCACCTCCCCTTGGTCGAAGACACGCTCCCATGACTTGCCGTCGCCAAAATCCTTACGCGGGTGAATTTCCAATCGAATAGCCATCATGCACACTACATCCGCTCAGCAAGCGCACGATCACAGACCCGCATGAGGTCACGATGCCGGGCAGCGGCGTCAAACAACTCGATCCTCGCCTGTTCGGCCAGATGTTCTGCTGCACGCGTGGCGCGCTGCAACGCTTCCGGGACCGGCTTATTGTCCGTCGTTCCCATGTGGTCACAGAAGCTGAAGCCCCGAATCCCGGACACCAGTCGCAAGCCGCAGATCAGCGCGTCATACCACACCGATTCCGGAATGCTGATAGAAGGTGACGGGAAGACCTCGCCCTGTTCTTTGAATCGCTCGCTGACGCGCGAGAAGAGAGTCCAATGATCATCAGGATCCAAGCCTTGAACAAGGGGCTCCAGCCTCTCGAGCAGTCCTGCAATGTGTTGCTGCACCTGCTCCAATGACCGGGACTGATGGACGAGAAGCGCGCGAAACAGCAACATCCCCAGACTGTACAGATCGCAGGCAAGATGGAACGCGCGATAGACCTTTGCTCCGGTGTCGGAAAATACCTGCTGTTTGGCCCGTTCCAATTGGTTCCATGCTGCGGTTGGAATCGGATCCGTCACACCGCTGACGATCAGCCCGCGTTCGGCCTCCTCTACTCTTCTTGCCCAGAGATGAATCAAAGTCGCCCCGTTCCCCGGCAGCTTGAGAGCGAGGTGGAATGCGTCTTGTTCGGAACAGTCAGCGAATGAGACGGTCTCTGAAAATACATGGGCGCGTAAGAGTCCGCGTGAGAGTTGTTCGTCTGTGTCATCGGGAAGCCGCTCAATTGAACGAAGCAGGACCGTGACTGAGAGTTCGCGGCCCATGGGCCATTGCCTCATCACGGGCGCGGCATAGGCGGCATCGAGGTTTCCGGATGGAATAAAGATGTCCCGGGCCATTTCCTTCGGCATGGTCTCGTGGACCAAAGGTTGCGCCCCCTTCGCAACGTCCAATTCCATGGCAAAAAGCCACCGGGCCGGAAGCCACGCGAACGATTGATCGCTGACACGCAGGCTGATATGCGCGGGATCCAGAGACAAATAGGGACGCTGGACCTGTCGATAGAATTCAGCCACCCGACGACAGAGGCCGGCGAATCCGCTGAGCTTCAGCCATAACTGTTCCAGAGGTAGCCGCCCTGGCTCATCCTCGAATAGAAACTGCCGGCCGGAGGAGAATTTGGCTCGAAAGGGCGGGAGTGAGTGAGCGGGCTCAGGGATGGTTGCCCAATCAGCTCCTCCTAGCAGATCACAGACCTTATCCCAAGACAAACAAGGAGCCACTGATTCAGGATTGGGAGTCTGTAGCAAAGGACTCGGCATAGGGCAGTCACGTCACTTGAGCGGACAGAACCCCACAGTACTGGTGCAGACGACTAGGTGCATCTTCGAAGGATCGAAAGGTATGCCTTTCATCGAAATAAATCAAGCACATACAACGGAAATGGAAGCATTTAGCCAAAATGCGAGCGGGTCTTGAAAGATTTCATATTTCGCATAATCCTTGAAGCCGTCGCTCATTAGGCACTCACTGTGCCGCTGCGTTGAAGTAGAGCCATAGAGCTTCATCCCGTTTGAATTTTTATTGAAACCCCTGGGCTCAGTTAACCTGCCGATGAAGATTTTTCGGCGAGAGGCGATTTGAAGAAAGCAAGCGATAGACAGTGCACCTGTTCAACAAAAGAGGAGAATGTTCAGAACGCTCTTCGTCAGCATTGTTAACAGGCTCTTGGTTTCACAATACTTGTCGACGGTTGGGCTATGTCAGTACTCGCGACGAAAATGTTCAACGCCAGGGAGAGAAGGTATCCACCTTTCAGACGCCGTCGGCATGACTTACATGTATTTCCTTTCAATGATGATGCCGCCAGGCTGCTAGTGGTCCGGCAAAGCTTGTGCTTGTTGAACTCTGCAAAGGCGGTCCGCCTTCCGACAGTGACGAGGGGGACTTGAAGGCGGGACGTCGAATACATTTGGCAGCTTGTTACACGAACCACTGACAGGGTTCGACGGATGCATTTCGAGCTTTTACACAGGATTTGTGGCCACCGCCTTCCATATGGACGCCGGAGTCCATCCAGAGGGAGGTTTAAAGTGTTTTTCTGAGAAAAAGTGTAGAATGCCGAGCAAACTTTTCCGGGCGCCCATGAACAGTTCAGATCCGCTTAATACAAAGCCTTCATCTCCTACAGCCATATCGCGGACGGCAAACTGGCGCAGACGCTACAACCCCAGTCTAATCGCCTGTGAATGAGCCGACTAACCATGTCTGAATCGCCACGAGTCTTTGTCTCTTACGCCCGCAAGGACGGCGAAGAATTTGCCACCAGGCTGCGCAAGCGTTTGGAAAGCGAGCACCCGGAAATCAGCCTCTGGCAGGACCGGGCAAGGATGGAAGGCGGGGTCGGCTGGTGGAAGCAAATCACGGAGGCGTTAGAGAAGGTCCAATTTCTAGTCCTCGTCATGACACCTGGGGCCATGCAATCGACGACCTCCCGCAAGGAATGGCGCTACGCGCGCCAACTAGGACTCTGCGTGTATCCCGTGAAGGGCGTGTCGGATGCAGAGCTTGACTGGACGAGTGTGCCTCATTGGATGAGCAAAGCCCATTTCTTTGACTTGGACCGCGAATGGGAAACCTTCATCAACCATTTGAAGAGTCCCTGCCAAGCGGCGCGGGTCCCTTTCATGGCGCCTGATCCACCGGAAGGGTTTGTCGAACGTCCGCTGTTGTTCGAACAGTTGATGAACCAGCTGTTGGACACGAGCCGCGAGAACCCCGTGACGATCACGACCACACTGCATGGAGCAGGCGGATTAGGGAAGACGACGCTCGCCGCGGCCTTGTGCCATCATGATGACGTGATCACCGCCTTTGACGATGGCATTTTGTGGGTCACCCTTGGTCAAAAGCCTCAGATTCAGGCGGGGCTCACCAAACTGTATGCCGCGCTGACGGGTGAACATCCGGGGTTTGTCGATGAGGAGGATGCGGCCTTCCACCTCGCCCAGAAACTCGAAGACAAGAGTTGCCTGATCGTGATCGACGATGTTTGGGACTCTGCGCATTTACAGCCGTTCATGCGTGGTGCGACCCATTGCACGAGACTGATCACGACCAGGAACTTTGACATTGCCGCCGAAAGCAAACGGGTGAACGTCGACGCAATGACGCCATCCGAGGCGGTCCAGATGCTGACAATGCGCCTCCCCATGCCAGCAGGGGATCTCACGCCGTTTCGTGAGTTGGCCCAGCGCCTCGGCGAATGGCCCTTGTTGCTCGAATTGACGAACGGCACCCTGCGACAACTTATCGAGCGCGGGGATACTCAAGAAGGCGCCATAGTTTATCTTCGTGAAAAGCTCGATGACCAAGGCGTCGTGGCCTTCGACCAGCGTAATCCCCTGCAGCGCAACCAGGCCATCACCAAGACCATCGAGGTAAGCCTCGACCTGTTAACTCCGGGCGAGCGTGAACGGTACTCGGAACTGGCCATCTTCCCCGAAGACAAGGACATCCCGCTTCGTGTGGTCGGTGACCTATGGGGGTTCAAAAGTCTGGCGACGAAAGAGCTGGCGCTCCGCCTTGATAATCTGTCACTGCTGAAATTCAACCTCCAAACTGGCGCCATTCGCCTACATGATGTGATGCGGGCCTACCTTTCGAGCAAACTGGCCAATCCTGGAAATTTGCATGGCAAGCTTGTTGATGTGTGGGGAGAACCGTCCCGTTTAACCGAGCCCTACGCCTGGCGCTGGCTGCCTTATCACCTTCTCGGTGCGGGACGGAAAAAAGATCTGCGGGAGCTGCTTCTAAATTTTGACTGGCTAATAGCGAAACTGAACAATACCGAGGTCAGCGCTGTGATCGCAGATTATGCTTTCGATAGCGATACAGATGTCAGACTGGTTCGAGAGGCGCTTCAACTGTCCGCACATGTTTTGGTAGATGACACAACGCAACTTCCAGGCCAGTTATTGGGCCGATTGTCAGCTGACATTTCAGAGGATATCCGGTCATTGCGGCAAAAGGCTGAGAGGTGGAGGACCCGGCAATGGCTCCGACCTCTACTTCCCATCTTGATAGCGCCGGGGGGAGCCCTGTGTTTCACTCTTGCGGGGCATTCTGCAAGGGTGCGGGCGGTGGCGGTCACTTCCGACGGACGTCATGCAGTTTCCGCTTCCGATGACTGTTCTCTGAGGATTTGGAACCTACAGCGAAACGACGAAGAACGGACTCTGGTCGGCCATAGGGATTGGATTAGAGCGGTTGTTATCACTTCGGATGGACAACGTGCAGTTTCAGTGTCAGATGACCACACGCTGAGGATTTGGGACATCACGACTGGAGCAGAACTGCGGCAGATGCATATATATTTCGATGCGCTGACAGCCCTAGCGGTGACTCCAGATGCGAAATTCGTTATCTCCGCCTCTCATGATCGGACACTTAAGGTATGGGACCTAGACCGTGGTCTTGAGAAATGTACTCTCCGTGGTCATCTTGGAAAGGTCAATTCGGTAGCTGTGAGTCCGACTGGCCGATATGCCATTTCAGCTTCTGATGACCGAACACTAAAAGTCTGGAACATCGAAACATGGCGAGAAGAATGGACACTCACAGGACATACCTCAAAGGTGAATGTCGTAGCCATAAGTCCGAACGGACAGCTCGCAATCTCAGCGTCCAACGACAATACCCTTAGACTGTGGGACCTCGACCACGGTGTAGAGAAGCGCGCCATCGGGATCATGAGTCAAGCCTCTTTAGTCAGAGGAATGGCAATCACACCGGATACCAATCGCATCATTTGCTCAGAGATGCACTGGCTCCGAGTCTGGGACATAGAAGGCAAGGGACAGGGAAGCCTTCTCAGGGGACATGCCGACTGGGTCAATGCCGTGGCATTGACCAGAGATGGAGAGTACTGCGTGTCAGCATCAGACGACCGTACGCTCAAGGTTTGGAACCTACGACGCGGCTTGGACCGCGAGAGCTTCACTGGGCATGCGACTCAGGTGAGGGCGCTCGCGGTTACCCATGATGGACGTCGTGCAATTTCCTCTTCCTCGGACGGCACAATGGTCGTCTGGGATGTCGAGCGCCTAGAAAAGCTGCGCGTGTTCAAGGGACAAGGCCTCTGGCATTTAGTGCACATACCCAAGAGCCGGCGGGCTCTCTATGCGGCCGGCGAACGATACATTCGCGTCATGAGTCTGGAGACTGGAACCGAACAGCGCGCGTTTAGCGTCCATGCAGATAGGATTACGGCAATTGCCGTCACGCCAACCGGAGATCTTGCAATTTCAGCCTCGGACGACCGGACAATGCAGGTTTGGGATATCGCTACTGGCCGGAAGCGCATGACGATTGAACTCTTTCAGCATTGGGTGCGGGCGCTGGCGGTCACGCCGAACGGGCGTTTTCTTGTCTCTGGTTCCGAAGATTTCACCATCAAGGTGTGGGACCTGAACGATGGAAAGGAAATTGAAAACCTCCAAGAGCAACAAGAAGCGCGCTACCGTTCGAGACATGCTGCCCGCGTGAATGCTGTGGCAGTTACCCCTGACAGTCGGTTCGTCATATCGGGATCAGATGATCATACCGTGAAAATGTGGAATATCGATGATGGCACAGAAGCACGGACATTCTTGGGACACACGGCCGAGGTAAGCGATGTCGCGGTATCCGATGATGGCCGATATGTAATCTCTGCTTCACACGACTATACAATCAAAGTTTGGGATGCGAGGAATGGAGAAATGGTGGCTACCTTTACCGGAGACAGCCCGATGCTCGCTTGCGCAGTTGGAGAGCTGGGCACCATCGTGGCTGGCGATCAATCAGGGCGCATCCATTTCTTACGGCTCGAAACAACGGGGTGAGTAGTGCAGCCTGGGTAATACGTTTCACCTGCCCCCGTGCTTAGGCCACCCTCCAAGTTAATCGCGCACACCGCGGTTGGGGGATAATGGTTCCGGAGCCCGTGGCTGATCCAACCTCCACCATTCCTTGGAACGGGATTCCGAATTCCACAAATTATTCGATCCTCCTGACTGTCGTCTCACCGTCTCTTGCACCATAATCTCTAACTTAATTTGTTTGACTCGCGCACTCGCAACCCTGTTTCGATTTCCAATGGCTTGGGTGCTTCCGCGATTTTGACGAGCAACTCCCCTGTAGTCGGAATCAATCACCCTTCTGCAGAAACGATGCCCTCAATTAATTATGGAACATTGCTCACGACAGGCTCGTTGAGAAAGCGCCGCGGTTGCGGTAGCTTATGCCCATTGTTGTTGATGCTGCTCCCGTTCCCCATTTGATCGCTAAGAAGATGCTGGGCTCTGAAACGTTGCCCTCTTCACCTTGGGTGAACGCCATGCTCCCTGGTCTTGAGAGTTCAATCCCTCACTGGCACGGTGCAGGGCTAAGCGATGTCGGCTTACTCCGCTCGTCCAACCAGGACGCATTTCTCGTGGACAATGACCTAGGGCTGTGGGTCGTTGCCGACGGCATGGGAGGGCGAGCAGGCGGCAATATTGCCAGCAGCCTGACCGTCAAGGCTCTCCTTGACCACTTCCACCATTCCCAGGAAAACGGTGAGCCCTTTCTTTTCGAACAGAGCAATGGTGAAGCATCATTTGAATTGCGCCAGGCCATTCAAGAGGCCGACGCGGCCATTCGCCAAAGGGCCCTTGAAGACCCTGCATTATCCGGCATGGGGACCACCATCGTTGCCATGCTGGTGTCCTCCTTAGCTCCATTACAAGTCGTGATCGGCCATGTCGGGGACAGTCGAGCATATTTGTGCCGCGGCCAGGAACTTCGACTCTTGACCCGTGATCACTCGCTTGTCGCGGATCTTCTCGCACGAGGGCACATCGCGCCGGCGGAAGCCGCCTCGCATCCTCAGCGTCACATTCTTGTCCGAGCGTTAGGCATCGAGGGACAAACAGATCCTGATATTTCCAATCAGGCGGTTCAATCAGAGGATATCCTCTTGTTGTGCACCGACGGAATTACCAACATGCTGAGCGATCGGGAAATCATAGCCCACTTAACCCTTGCTGCTGAGTCGCCTGATGAGGCCTGCAAGGGGCTTGTTGTTGAAGCGAACTCGCAAGGTGGGAAGGATAATTCGACAGCCGTAGTCATACGCTTCTCCTGAAATAGCGAGACCGCCGCCAGGCACCTGACCCGACGGAACATTCTTGATTGAAGATACCGGCGCATCCCCCCAAATCTCATGTCACTTGATTTCGAGTCTCTCAGCTTAACCGAAATTATTCGGCTTCAAAATCAACTGTCGGCATTGCTTGCCCGGCGGTTTGAAAGGACGCACGCGCTGGCCTTCAGCGACGTGACCGGCTCGACGGCCTATTTTGCACGTTTTGGAAATGAGGCAGGGCGCAGGCTTCAGCAACGCCATGTGGACCTCATCGTCAAGAGCCTGGATGGATCAGCCGGCCGCATTGTGGATACAGTCGGCGATGGCGTGTTTCTCTGCTTCCCCCACGTCGAGACGGCGGTAGAAGTGTTGGAACGTTTCCAAACCCTGCGACTGCAGGAGAATTCCCATATTCCGCCTGAGCATCAGATGACAACGAGAATCGGCATCCATTGTGGCACCGTCTTGACGGATGGGGTCATCGTCACGGGCGATCCGGTGAATCTCTGCGCGAAGCTCGCCGCCACCGCGCAGCCAGGCGAGATCCGCATCACGAAGCAGGCATTTCTTGAACTGACTGTCCAACGCCGGGTTCGCTGTCGGTCTATCGGACCAGTAAAGCTCGCCGGGGCCAATGAACCGATGGAAGTGTTTACATTTGCCTGGGCTGATCCCCTGCGCTTCCCCATTGCCGTGGTGATTGAGGAAACAGGCGAGCAGATCCCGCTACCTCCGCAGCCGATCATCACCTTTGGCCGGTTACGAGAAATGAACGGCACACAAGCGAATGACATTGTGCTGACCCACAAAGATCCGTCTCTGGCGCAGCACATCAGTCGATGGCATTTTGAAGTCAGGCGGGCGCCGGAAGGACTGATTTTTCGCTCAGTATCCACTCAACCGACGGAGGTGAATGGTAGGGTCATTTGTAAAGGAGAGGAAACGCCTGTCTCGGCAGGGACGGTCGTTCGCTTATCAGATGTCCTGACCCTGCGATTTGTTTCAGGCACCTCAGACCAGACATCTGAAGAGGGCGCCGTCACCACGGTTTCTTAGATTTCCCACCCAGCTTTGTGAATATTGTACATTTGACGGTACTGCACGGGAGGGCATCTACTTCCGGCGTGGAGGTCCTGGCTTTTCCTTGGTATAGGTATCGACTGCTTTACTGGTTGTGAGCAAGGACACGGACCGATCCACGCCGGTTAACTTCGCCCCTCGACTTCCCTTCCTGATGTCAGACTCCAGGCGTTGGAGGTAGTCTCGGCTTTCGTCGCACCCACGTCCGGCGTTATCACCGCTGTCCTCAATCGGCACAGCGCTCAACATCGCCTTGATGGTTTCAGCGCCAAACGGGTGCGTGATGAGGATATGTTCTGGATCGGCATCGCCCCCGAACGAATAGGTCTGCCCACCATGAATCAGCGCCTGGCCGCGATACACATTCGGCACCAAATGCACCACACAACCATCAGCCATGAAATAGTCAAGCTTCAGATAGGCATCGCGCTCAGACTGCACATACACGACCAGACGATCCCCCTCGATGTAATGGCCATCGGCCTTATCGACCCACACCCTCAACCCGAACCCTTGCGATTGCGGCATCAACGGAGTTTCCGCCTCTTGCGCAACCTGTTTAGCGTTCGCTCGTTGCTTGATCAAGTCTTCCAATGAAACCGGGCTCAGTTTGGCGCTCACCGAAATACAAATTTCCTGCCCCTTCTTTTCCTCTTTTTCCACCCTGATCTGTTCCAACATCCCGGCGCTCACCGTTTGAATCAGGTCGTCTTCAAGCTGGAACTTCCTCACGGTGGAGGTGGATTCCACGAACACGCGATGACTTCGAACGGCTTGCTCCTGCGCAATGGTCATTGCGGCTCTTTTGGCTTGAGCCGGCGTCTCGTTGTCGCCATAGGAATAACAGCCCGCACCACGAACAGTCTCCAGCTCGTGGCTCGCTGCGTTTGCGTCAGCAAGGGCGTTTGGGGAGTCGAGGAGCGACAAGACCATGCAGAGCGTAAGCGGTGCATAGGACCATGGACGCAGCTTATTCATAGGACACCCGTTACCCCGTCAATCAAGGTTGGTATTCTCACGCCGCCAACGGAGTCCAGAAAATATAGACAATTGTGCCCCCCTTGTCGAGGAATGCCGCACGAGAAATACACGTATAGTGGCTAGAGTTTCCTCTCATTCATCGGCAATGTCCATTGCAGCAGTCCTGGCTTCCCGATACAATCATACCGGGCATCGAAGTGTTGCTCTTCCTATGACATTCTGCAACTGGAAGTCGATACGCGCAATGCTGTCGAGCAGGTTGGGAAAGAAGGAGGTTGCGTCATGGCCACGGTGCTTGAGCCTCCCACCAGTTACGACACACTTCTACCGCCGTCCTTCCACACCTCGGCATCTTACGTGATACCCGACATAAAAACGATGACGCTTCTTGCGGTCTTCTTTGTCTGCATCGTCGCTGCCGGTCAGGCTTGGGCAACAGACGCGCTCGCACAAGCGACAGTCTCTCCTGAGAAATTGATGGAACAAGGGCAATCCGCCTATCAGCAAGGGGCCTTCACCCAAGCGATGCAATATTGGACCGAGGCCGGCCGACGTTATGAACGGGATGGCAAAACGCGGGAGCAAATCAAGGCGCAAGTGAACCTCACGCAGGCGCTCTATCAAACCGGACACTATAAGGAAGCGGGATCGCTCTTGGTTGATTCGGGGAAACAAGCGGATCGAATTGGAGACCCCCTCTTTAAAGCCATTGTGCAGGGGCGGCTGGGCTCTGTCCTCTTTGCTCTAGGTGAGAATAAAGAAGCGTTGCGTGCAATCGAAGAGGGGCTCGCTTCGGCCAGAGCACTCGACAATTCGGCCCTTGCCGCGACCATGCTGAACGATCAGGGCAACATTCTCACGGCCGACGAACGATACTCCTCTGCCGTGGCTGCCTATACCGAATCGTCCATCCTGGCAAAAGCCTCCCATCAACCATCGTTGACGACCATCGCCCTGATCAATGCCGGCCGGGCCACGATTCAAGAAGGGGCGCTCGACACAGCCAAGGCGCGCTTGGATATCGCCGCGCAGGAAATCGCCTCCATGCCGGATTCGTTCGACAAGGCCAATGCCTGGCTCAGCCTTGGAGACGCCTATGAAGAAATTGTCCGACCTCGCATCGGCGACGTCTCTTCGAGAAATGTCGTGCAACGGACGCTACTTGCGGCCAAGAGTTCACGGGGTGTTGAACTACAGCCGGGGACACCTCCGACGCAGGGGCCGGCTGCGACTACACCTCCACTTGATACACAACCCTCTCAAAAAAAGCCTAGCCCTCTGCCCGCCCCTCTCGAAAAGAAAGGTGACATCGGTGAACCCGTTCTTCGCCAGGCAGCTGATGCTTACTGGAATGCGATCCAGATCGCGACCAAGATCGGGGATTCACGGAACGAATCCTACGGATGGGGCTACTTGGGTCACCTGTATGAGATGCAGCATCGCACGGATGAAGCGCTGGACCTGACCAGACGGGCCATCCTCGCCGCTCAACAAGTCACCTCCCCGGAGTCCCTGTACCGATGGCACTGGCAAACCGCTCGTCTGCTGCGGAGTAAAGGCCAGATCAACGAGGCGATGGCTGCCTATCAGCGGGCGATTGAAACGTTGCAACCCATTCGTTCGGAGTTCATGGTGGGCGGCCAAAACCGCCGGTTTTCCTTTCGCGAGACGACAGGCAATTTGTTCTTTGAGCTGTCGGATCTGTTACTGCAACGCGCATCCTCAACACCGGACCTAGCGGCCCGCCAGCATCTCCTCGGACAGGCGCAGGACACGGTTGAACGCTACAAGGCGGCGGAGCTGCAAGACTATTTCAGAGATGAGTGTGTCGCGACGGCCCGATCGACAAGTACGGCGGTCGCCCAGGAATCCAAGTCCACGGCTATCGTCTATCCCATTATCCTGGCAGACCGCATGGAGCTGCTCGTGAGCATGCCGGACGGATTGAAACAATTCATCGTGCCGGTGACCGGAGAGCAGCTGACGGAAGAAATACGCGCCTTCAGGCTCGGCCTCGAGGACCGTTCAAATAACGCCTATCGTTCCCATGCCCAGACGCTCTATCAGTGGTTGATTCGCCCCATGGAAGCAGACCTGACCAATGCGCACATCACCACGCTGGTCTTCGTACCGGACGGACCACTACGGACAATTCCCATGGGGCCCTTGCATGACGGCTCGAAGTTCTTGATTGAACGCTATGCGGTGGCGACCACGCCGGGATTGACACTCACGGATCCGCGACCGCTCAACCGGAAGCAGATCCGCTTCTTTTCCATGGGGCTGACCGAGGCGGTGCAGGGCTTTCCGGCGTTGCCCTATGTCGGCAATGAATTAAAGGCGGTTCAGGCTATTTACGGTGGGAAACAGGTGCTGAATGAAGAGTTTCGCGCCGGGAAGGTCGAACATGACCTCAATGAACAGCCATACAACATGATCCACATCGCCTCCCACGGCAAGGTCGAAAGCGACGTCACGAAGAGTTTTGTGCTCACGTTCGACGACCGCATCACGATGGATCGCTTGAGCCATCTCGTGGGATTGTTCGAGATGCGCACGGTTCCGCTCGAATTGTTGACGCTGAGCGCCTGCGAGACCGCGGCAGGCGACGACCGGGCGGCCTTAGGATTGGCAGGAATGGCGATCAAGGCCGGCGCGAAAAGCGCCCTCGCAACCCTCTGGTTTATCGATGACGAAGCCACGGCCGAACTCATCACCGAGTTCTACAAGAATCTCCAGGATCCAGTCATATCCAAGGCGATGGCATTGCAACAGGCGCAGCTCACGCTGCTGAAAAACCCCGAGCGAGCCCATCCGGGCTTGTGGGCACCTTTCTTATTGATTAACAATTGGTTGTAACTCAACTCTACGACCAGACCTCCTGCATCTACGTCCTGACTGATACTGATGCTCCTCCACGAGCATAATGAGACACTTCTCCCTCCGCTCCCCTTCCTAGCCAGCTGAAAACCGCCTGCTATAGTTGATGGAGAGCGATGCTGCGTATGTGGCACTTGATCTCCCCCGCCGACGGAGCACAGCGCTTCATGGAATCTAATGATAAATCCCTTTCCCATTGCCATGCCTGCCTTCCGCATCTCTATCTTGATCGGGCTGTTCATTCTGTCAAACTCCATCAGTGAGGCCCGTTTTTCTCTCGGAGCAGACATCCTCACGGGAGTATCGTCAACAACCGCCTCCTCCATATGGCCTTCCCTCACATATCATTCGCCAAGAGAACGGCCTCTCGCCAATGTCAAAGGGGAAGAATTCGGATACTTTCCACGGGTCGAGACCGGGCCGCTCGTGGCGACAGTGGAGGACAGTCCCCTAACCGGCGCGAGAGTAGGCTCTGTCACGCTTGCCCGCAGGCAGCCCCCCCTTCATTCAGAAAGCAGGACCACCGTGCTCGGTGACCTCTACCTCGCCGACGATCATCCCATCGTTGCGGCAGAAGCAGCAGAACTCCTGGCCTCGACGGCCCTGGTCCTTGATCGAGATCCGATAGCGCATCTGACGCTGGAGGCCTATTGCGATGAGCGCGGGACCGAGGCCTACAGCTTTCTGATAGGCCAAGGATGGGTCTTGGATGTCGAGCGTCGATTGCAGGAGATGCGGGTAGAAAACAAGCAGGTGACGACGGTTAGTTACGGGCTCCAACAACCAGCCTGCCAGGAGGAATCAACGACCTGTTGGGAAGACAATCTGCGTATGAAATGGTCGATTCGCCTGCTCTCTCCCGTCACATCGCAGCAGGGTTGTCTGATCCGGCTCAAACTCGCAACCAACGCTCCGCTCGGTCAGAGCGCTCTGCTCGCAGCCAGTCAGCCGTACCTGCGCCGCATCCAACAGGGAGAACCCTATTCCGCCAAGGCTCCCGCCTCCCCGCTTGTCCGCTAAAGCCCAACCCACGAGCCCTCACTCATCGCAGAGACCACATAGCAGATATTCAGGAACAGCCCGCAGGATGTTCAAAAAGGCCGTCCAGCAAGGCCGCAACGAGCGAAGAGGCGAATCGTACTCGTGCCGTACGGTGAGCCTCTGAGCGACGCGAGAACGCCGCTGGCCGGCTTTTTCAACATCCTGCTAGAGAATGTTGAGCACGAACTGTATATGCACCCCCTCATCCTGCAGACCGTTATGGGGGTTCGAGACATTACTCGTCACGAGTCGCCGTCCCCAATACACATTGAGGTTTGCCACCGTGGTGATATTGAACCGGAGTCCGGCTCCGACGCTCGCCAACGTTTGCGGATCACCGCTCACTCCCTTGGCCGACCATGAATGGCCGACATCCGCGAAGGGGCAGAACTGCACGTAAGGAAATCCTTCGCTGGAACTCCACACAGGAAAGCGGGTCTCAAACTGATACACGCAGGCATTGTCCCGGAGCAGGGTGTTTTCGCGATAGCCCCGGACGCTATAGCGTCCTCCCACCGCCATTTGCTCCCGAGGAAACAGTCGGT
>JAEURX010000043.1 GCA_016788885.1 Nitrospira sp.
CCTCAGATGGAACGACGTCTCAGCCTAAATTAGGCTGCGAGTGCCAGTTCTTGGTTGGCAGTTGCGTTTTTCCCGGAATTTTACGAGTTCCCGAGATCTCGACATGCGACGATGGCGTCAATATCCCCGTCGAAACCGGTCGCCCCCTTTCTAGAAGATCGTGAAATGTCAGACGTAAAAGGTGAAAGGCACGTTTTACGTTTCCCTTATTGAGATACTCATCTTAACGCATGGATCAAGGGGAAGCCAGAGAAGAAGCAGAGGTGTCCCATTGCTCACTGACCGGCGCGATCACGGCATCGGCGTGAAGGTCCAAGTCCAGCCCTGATCCTGCTGTTTCATGACCTGTCCCTTCGGCACCGGCCCGGCCAACAATTCCGGCGGCACCGTCACGAGCAGTTGTTCCTCGCGAACCTGTCCGGGAACGGGATGGGTGCCTTTGCAGCCGCCTCCGCCCACGTATTCATCCATGTCCGGAGTTCTCCGCTCACCGATCAAACCGAACATCGCCCCGATCACCGTGATGCTCTTGAGATCGAAATGTTCATAGGTGCCTTTGAGCACCGGGGCCGGACACACCGCCGAGCCATCGCGAAGGTTGTCTACTTTCGTCGGAATATTCGGCAGCGCCCTGGGCTGCGCCCCTTCCTCCAGCGGCCAGGTAAATTCGAATTCCACCTGCTCGGTGACATCGGCCACAGCCGAACCGCCGATAAACTGTTTGTCGCGCTGAAACAGGCCTACGACCTTATATTTCACGCCTGAGACCTTCTGACGTGTCCCGCCCTTCACGTGAAGGATCCCGGTCGTATCTGCGCCTCCCTTCAAGTCTGTCCATGCGCTCGCTTCCACCCAGCCAGACAGCAGCATTCCTGCTGCGATCAATGGAATCATTCGACTTGCCATCGGCATCGACCTTTCCTTGACGAAATACGGCACAGGCTTACTCCGTCAATTCGGTATTCACGCGGCGCTCCACGGGGAAGTTGCGCTCCCGCCAGGCGTCCAACCCGCCTTCCAGCGGACGCACCCGGTGAATCCCTTTCTTCTTGAGCAAGAAGGCCGTTCTAGCGCTGGACACTTCATTCGGGCAGGTGCAATAGAGCACGATGTCACGGTCGCGAGGGATTTCGTGATGCCGGTGTTCGATTTCTTCCAAGGTGAAGTTGATGGCTCCGGGAATGCTTTCGGGATCCAGATCCAGGGCCAGCGGATGCCGGACATCGACCACACTGATGGCATCTCCTGCGTCCATACGTTGCTTGAGCTCATCGACGGAAATTTTGGCCATGCGGAGATGTCGCAAGAATTTCTGCCGATGATAGAACTTGTAGCCGATGAATCCGGCCAATCCCAGGAGCATGATCAGGAGCATCAACCCGCCGGCTTGGTCGAACAGCCCCATGAGCTGCTCCAGCTGATTGGTGAACAACGCTCCGACTCCGGCGCTGGCCGCCGCCCAAATCAACGTGCCGCCGATATCGTACAGGACAAACGTCGCGGGCGACATGCCGACAATACCAGCCAGTGGAGGTGCCACCGTGCTGAAACCGGGAACGAATTTCGCCAGCAGTAAGCCGCGAGGGCCGTTGCGATGAAACAGATTTTCCGTGTCCCGCACACAGGAATCCGGCTCCAGCGACAGGCGGCAGAGAAACCCCAACACCCTGCCGCCTCTCTGACGACCCAGGTAATACCAGGCGAGATCCGGCGGCAGAGCAGCGGCAACGGGCAGCAGCAAGGCTGCGGCAAGACTCATCTTTCCGGCTCCAACCAGCGCACCTGCAGCAACGAGGAGTGGAAGGGCAGGAAGCGGGAAACCGATCTGCTCGACGAAGACCACCCAAAACAGGACCGACGCTCCATGCTCGGCGAGGAAATCAAAGGTATTCATAGCCGATGGCGTCCTCCGGCTCAGGCACTCCGGAAACGAGAGAACCGCGCAAAGAGAATCGCGGCGAAGGGCAGCGCGAGACCCAACACCGTCTGCACGATGAGCAAGGTGCCCAGTTGGGTGTAATCGTCCGGCGTCTGAATCGCATTGGTGACCGGATCCCGTACCTCTCTGGTCACCACAAAGAGCTCATTAAGATATTTCGTTCCGAGCTGACTGAGAGACAGCGCGAGATTCGTGAAAGAGGCCATCACGGCAAAATACGTGGCCTTGAGATTGGTCGGGGCGGAGTTCGCAATCCAGGCCAGCATGGGAATCATGGAGATTTGGCCTAGCGGCGATTCCAGCGCCGTATTCACGAGAGCGATAAACCGTGCATCGACCACGCCGCCGGTCAGCGCCGCGGTCCATTCGTGAAGTCCGTAATACATGCTGACAATGGGGAGTCCGAGGACAAACGCCGCTACGGTGAGAAAGCCGACGACATAGGCAATGGATCGTTCCGCCATAAACCGGCGAAAAAGAAACATGCCGGCCAGCGTCAGGGCACTGCCGATGAGCGACAACACCGAGAGAAACTGTTGATCGAATTTGAGCTTGTCGATCATCCACCAGGTCGCGCCTTCGCCGGGCCCCGGTACCGATCGAAACACAAACACCACCAACGCCGTGCCCACGAGAACATGCCTGGCGTCGGGAGTCAGTTCACGAGTCAGGCGGACCATCAAGACCGACACGATGGCCATCGATCCGGCAAAGACGATCTCTTCGTTGAACGGAAAATCCGCCACACCCACCGTGAGGGTAAACAACACGAACAACAGGCTGCCTCCCAAAATCCACCAATTGGGCCTGGTCGGTTCCACAGGCCTGTCCAGCAGCGCGGCAACCTGGGCTGACGTCATACCCTGGCTCTGGAGCCGGCGTTTCGCTCGCAACCGGAGAATCGACGCGGTGATCACCCCGAGTACCGACACGGCCGGGATGGTCAGGGCCAGGAGATAGACATGCTGATAGATCTCCGCGACCTTTTCTTTCGGCAGATTCTCGACACCCGTGAACAGGTACAGATTGATGAACGCCACCAGAATCCCGCCGCTGATGATGGCCACTCGACCGAGTGTCTGCATCGTCGTGTGCATCAGCTTGAGCCTGGCTTCCTCGATGGGAAGGCCCCGCTCGTCGACTCTCGGAACCGCCTCAACCGTCATGGCATCGGCAACCGTGTCTTGAATCACATAGCCGATCGGTGCCAGAAGCGCGCTCAGCACGTACCAGATTTCCGCCGGCATCACGGCAATCATCGCTTCGCGATGACCGATCAAGCCGACCATGATGAGCAGACTGGCCGCAATGACTCCCGCGCCGAGATATACGAGCAGGCTTTTCCAGCGCCACAGAAGATCCACCAGATGCCCGAACGGCATTTTGAGCGCCCAGGGAATGCCGGCCCAAAACCCCAATGCCGCGAGAAAGGCGGCGGAGAGGCCCAGATAATCTTTCACAAAAAAAGTGCCGACGATGCCGGTGAGCCCGGAAATACCGGCAGCCATGTAGACCATGAGCGGGGGGAGATAAGAAAGTTGGAAGTCGCGGGCGAGTTCCAGGATATTGCGGTCGATCCAGCGGGATACGGCAGTCATCATATCGGCGTAACCGGGAAGGGCACGAACATGTTCATCTTCTCCTTCTCTGTTACCCGTACCGGACAGGCATTTGCAAGCAGCGCGGTAGCCCGATGAGAAGGACCGTGATCGGGAGACCAGGGCCCTTCTCGGTCATGGACGACTCCGTTATTGCGGAAACTCGATGGGCGCTGCCACCTGTTGCCAGCCTTCGCCATTCAGGGATCGCAAGAAGGCCACCACATCCTGCTGTTCTCCGTTGGAGAGTTCGAGCGGAATGATCGTATTGTCCTGGTGAGGGTTCGAAATCCCGCCCTGATTGTAAAATTTCACCACTTCCTCCAGCGTTCCGAAGCGGCCATCGTGCATGTAGGGGGCAGTCCTCGCGATCTCCCGCAACGTCGGCGTCTTGAAGGCGCCGATGTCTTCGGGATTCTTGGTCACCATGTAGCGGCCCAGGTCCACGCTGTTGGTATCCCAGCCGATGCCGAGGTTATGGAATTTCTCGTCCGAGAAGTTGAAGCCGGAGTGGCAACGCGTGCAGCGGGCTTTGCCGCGGAACAATTCCAGGCCTCGTTTGGCCGAATCGGTCAAGGCTTGCTCCTCGCCGCCGACGTCGAATCGATCCGCAGGACTATTGCCGGAGACCAGCGTCCGTTGAAAACTGGCGATCGCCTTGCCGATGTTCTTCTCGGTAATCTCGTCGTGGAACACCTCTTCGAACAGCTTGCGGTAGCCACTGATTTTTTTCATCTTCGCCGTCATTTCATCATAATCGAGAAAGCCATGTTCAACCGGATTGACGAACGGCCCAGTCGATTGCTCTTCGAGAGTCTGGGCGCGGCCATCCCAAAATTGCACCTTGCTATAGACGCGGTTGATGGCTGTGGGGGCGCTGCGGCCACCCTGCAGTCGATTGATTCCCATGGAGACGGCTTGTCCGTCGGTGAACGCCAATCCAGGCATGTGGCAGTTCGCGCACGCCACGGTGTTGGTCTTGGACAGCCGTTTATCAAAAAACAAAATCCGCCCCAGCTCGATCTTCTTGGCTGTCTGCGGATTGTCAGTCGGAATGTAGGCCGCAGGATCTTCCAATCCCAGCAGCACGGCCTGCGTGGTCGTACTAGACCCACCAGGGGACGGCGCAGACGAATCACCCAGGACTTTCGTGGCCGCCATACCCATCGCTCCGACCATGATACCTGCCGCCATCCCCGCGACCCATCTCACCCTTCTCGTTCCCATGATCCCTCCATCTTCTTTCCCATTCGATGCGAGTCACACAGTGATCACCGAAACATCAACGTCGAACCGGGTCGGTCCTGTCGATCCAGGTGTTGTTCGACCTTCTTGACGAAGGCATCATCTGACAGCGCCCTGCCCTGGTCTTCCGCAAAGGCCACCCTTTCATGACCGGCTTGTTTTGCCGGCGCAGCACAGCCCTGCAACAGAACCATGAAGCACCCGATTCCTATGAGAGCTATGACCTGTCGCATACTTCGCCTCCTTGTGGTTGCCATCTCATGAACGACACGATACCGGTTGCAGAACCATCAGTCCAATTGATAGTGTATTGCTCGACGATTAGATACATTTATCATGGAGGTCTTCCGGTCCATGACCCTCACTGAACTGCAGTACATCGTCGCCCTTGCTCAGGAACGGCATTTCGGCCGGGCAGCCGAACGCAGTTTCGTGACGCAACCGGCGCTGAGTCTGGCCATCAAAAAGTTGGAGGAGGAATTAGGCGTGGCAATCTTTGAGCGGCGCAGAAATCAGGCGGTGCTCACGCCACTGGGGGAACAGATCGTTCACCAAGCCCAACGGGTGCTGGAAGAGGTGGACCACATCAAGCTGCTTGCGGCCCAAGGGAAGAATCAGCTGGTGGGAGCCTTACGGCTCGGCGCCATCTCCACGGTAGGCCCGTATCTGCTGCCGGATCTCGTGCCTCTCCTGCACAAGCGGGCGCCGGAGATGCCGCTGGAAATCGAGGAGAATTTGACGGTGAATCTCACGGCTATGTTGAAGAGCGGAAAGCTCGACGTCATCATGATCGCCCTGCCGTTTGAGGAGCCGGGAATTCTGGTGCAGGCCCTGTACGACGAACCATTCAAAGCCGTGGTACCGGCAGATCATCGGCTGGCAAAAAAGGGGACAATCGATCCCTCGGCCATGACCGGTGAGCGCGTCTTGCTTCCCCATGCCGGTCATTGCTTCAGGCACCAGGTGCTGGAGGCCTGTCCGGAACTCAGTCGATCGGATTCCGAAGGCTTGCAGGGGAATTCGCTGGAGACGATTCGCCAGATGGTGGCTTCAGGTCTGGGCATTACCGTCATGCCCTCCAGCGCCGTCACCAGCCGACATCTGAACAAACGGCTCACCGTATTGGAGTTCACGAAACCGGTGCCTGAGCGGCGCATCGCCCTGGCCTGGCGCAAGGGCTTTGCGAGGCCGGCCGTCATGACGGCGATTCAGGACGCGGTGGGAATGTTAAAGATCGCGGGGCTGGAGCCGATCCCCGCAACGGCCTGAGCGTCAACGTTGAACTCGTTGCCTACGGAAGATCAGGTCGTCGAGCGCTGCACGCATCTCTTGCTGAGACAAGCGTATCCGTCCTCCATGACCGGCCAGTACCCATTCAAACGGATAGGATGCCAAGGTCGCGATCGATCGGCGCAACGCGTCCGCGTTCCAGACCAACTGCTGCGGAGCATTCAACTCATTGGTCTCGGGATCCCACCAGAGATGGTCGCCTGTAAATAAGAACCGGTTCCGGTAGAGAAGACAGAGGCTGCCTGCCGTATGGCCGGGGACGGGAATGATCTCAAACATGTCGCCATACGATTGGGCATGCGAACCATCGATGATCACTTCTGCACCGGGCATCGCATGCGCATCTGCGCGGTGAATGATCCGTTTCGCTCCGAATCGCCGCGCGTATCTGGCGGCATCGGCCACGTCGTCTTCATGCGTCAGAAAGATGTACGCAATCCCGCCCATCCGGTCGAAGGCCTCGACCAGCGGCTTGAGATACCGCGGCGAATCGATCAACCAGTTGCCATCCGGATGCCGCACGAAGAAGCTGTTGGCGCCGAAAGACTTTTCTGAATTGTACCCGCTGTAATAGACCTCATCTTCCACGAGGAGGGGAAAATCGGCCTTCGCGGCATTCAACGAGAGTGTATCGCTCTGCTCGGTTCCAATCGAACCGGTTGGGCAGGCGAGGAGGGCACGGTACGCCTCCCCAACTTCCTGGGCAGTGACCGGTTGATTCACCACAGCTGAATAGTCTCCGACTTCCTCGAAACTGGCAGGGGCCAGCTGCCGGCACGCGTCGCAATTGATGCAGGTGGCATCGACGTAGAAGTTGCCGGGACGATTCGCGTCTAGTCGCTTATGCGGGTCGGCCATTTGAGATTCGCCTTGTCGAGGGTTTCGACAGGAGCGCTCCGGTTCGCATGGCTTTTGCCTGGTCGACTGCGCGCCAGAGATACCAGGCAGCTGCAGTACGATACGGCCGCCAACGTTCCCCATATCGTAACAGCTCTTGAGGGGTCGGCATCACCGCTTTCTTATAGGCGATCCGGAATCCATTACGCACGCCGAAGTCATCGACCGGCAGGACATCAGGACGGCCCAGCTGAAAGATCAGCAACATCTCGACGGTCCACCGGCCAATGCCTCGCACCGCCATGAGCCGCTCGACAATGGCGTCATCCTCGAGCCGCCGAATGACCGCTGCGGTCGGGACGGTGCCGTCGATGGCCTTCACCGCCAAATCCTGCAGCGCAGCAACCTTCGCGCGAGAGAATCCTGCTTCCCGAATCCTCTCCGGTTCCAACGCCAACACATCGGACGGCTGCGGAAACCGACGACCCGGACACAAGGCCATAAACCTCGCGAGAATACACTCCGCTGCCTTTGCATGGAGTTGTTGATAGGCAATGGCACGGACCAGTGACTCGAATGGAGAGCGTCGATGGGGGAGCGGCAGCGCATAGGGGCCGACCTCTGCGATCAGGCCTTTCATCACCGGATCGATGCGGCACAGATGAGCCATTTCCGGTGACAGCCTGCTCATCCACTCCTCGGTGTGTACTTTGCCTGCAATGTCAGCACCAGCACGGCCTATTGGATGCGCAAACTGGCGGTCCGGCAAGGCCGCAGCGAGGTCCACGGCGCGAAGAATACTGAGCGCCAGGTTTGTGGACGCCGGCGAGACGGTGAGCCGGCCCTGTCCAAGAGGCTCCACGTACTTGCCTGGTACGTGGAGCCTCTGCGCGACGCGAGAACGCCGCTGGCCGTCATTTTCCGCATCCGGCTACCCGATGATGGCGTCGGCTTCGATTTCAACCAGCATGTCCGGATCGATCAAGCGCTTCACCTCCACCATGGTGGTCGCAGGCCTGATCGCCCCGAAGACTTCACCATGCGCTCGGCCGACTTCCTGCCATTGATCGATGTTGGCCATATAGATACGTGTCCGCACGACATCCGCGATCGATGCACCGGCCTGCACGAGCGCCGCTTCAATCGTTTTCAACGCTTGGATGGTTTGGGCATAGGGATCATCTTTTCCCACAAGCCCCGCGCCTGTCATTGCGGTCGTACCGGAAACCTGCACGGATTGCCCAACACGTACGGCGCGTGAATAGCCGATTTTTGCTTCCCATGGTCCCCCTGTCGACACATTGCGTCTGCTCATGACTCCTCCTGAATCGCCTTACATGACAATACCGCCGCCGGCCTGAATTGTCTGTCCCGTCAGCCACCGTGCCTCTTCACTCACCAGAAATGCCACCACATCGGCAATATCCGCCGGAAGGCCCAGGCGCTGGGTCGGAGAGCCTTGAAGACCGATCTGCCGGTACTGGTCGGTCAGGACGCCGCTGTCGGTAATCCCGGGCGACACGGCGTTCACGGTAATCCCTCTGGGAGCGAGTTCCTGGGCAATGCCCTTCGTCAATTGCTCCAACGCCCGCTTACTGCCCAAATACGCGCTGGCGCCATGAAAATGCAACTGCGTGCCGGCGGTGGTGATGTTCACGATACGCCCCTGTTCCGACAACACCTTGGACGCCTCCTGCATCGCAAAGTAGGGCCCCTTGGCGTGTAACCCGATCAATGCATCAAAATCCGCCTCAGTGGTTTCGAGAAAAGATTTCGGCGAGAACTTTCCGGCATTGTTGACCAGGATGTCCAGACGGCCGTACCGGGCAACGGTCTCCTGCACCACTCGCCGGGCCTCATCCGCACGACTCATATCGGCGTGGAGCGCCCACGCCGTTCCGCCGCGTGCTTGGATAGCAGCTACGACATCACCCGCCTGCTGCGCGCGAGTTCGATAGTGGACCACGACGGTGGCCCCCTGTTCGGCCAATCTCAAGGCGATCGCTTTGCCGATCCCGCCGGATGCTCCTGTAACAATCGCCACCTTTCCGCTCAACGACCCCATCATTGTTCCCTCTGCACCCACGAGCTCCGACCGGGCATCCGGAGATGATCCACCATCCGCCGGCACTCGCCTCCGCCCGGTCCATCTGTTACTGTTCGTCGATGAGCATTCAGCTGGATCAGACGGTCCCGTTCGGCCGTTCGTTGCGCGAGTACGAATTGATGTTCTCGCTGAGCGCATCCGACCGTCGATGCCGCATTCTGGATTGCGCCGCCGGACCAGCCAGCTTCAATGCCGAACTCACGGCCGCCGGTGGCACGGTCTGCTCGTTCGACCCACTGTATCAATTCACCGGAGCAGAGATCCAACGGCAATTCTTCTCCACCCTGGATCATGTGATCGAGCAGGTGCGAGCGACGCCGCAGAATTGGGTCTGGACGTATCATCGCGACCCGGAGGATCTGCGACGGAACCGGATCACGGTCATGGACGCATTTGTCGCCGATTACCGCGAGGGGAGGGGAACGGACCGGTATGTCTGTGGTTCCTTGCCGGCCTTGCCGTTCGAGCGCGACGCGTTCGACCTTGCCCTCTCGTCCCATTTTCTGTTTCTGTACTCAGACCACTTCTCCCAGACGTTCCACTTGGACTCGGTTCGTGCGCTGATGCGGGTCGCGCGTGAGGTCCGGATCTTCCCGTTGATCGCCCTGAGAGCCGAACGGTCGCAACATCTCGAGCCGGTCTGCAACCAATTGCAACACGATGGGTACCAAGTCTCGATCGAACAGGTGGGATATGAGCTTCAACGCGGGGGGAATGACATGCTACGCGTGCGTCGACCGTAACCAGGTCGGGACGCCTTCAGTCAGTCGGCCAATCCGGGGGCACGTCCCAGCGCCCGATGGATACGATCTCTCTCACGGACTTTCGCTCTCGAGATGCCAGCTCCCGCTGACGCAACCGCTCATCCAATATCGCCGGATCACCCGAATACCCGACCGCGATCATCGCCACCGGTTCATACCCCGCCGGAATTTTGAGCTCAACCCTTGCCATCTCTCTGTCGAAGCCCGCCATCTGATGCGCAACCAATCCCATCGCCGTGGCCTGCAGTGAGAGACTCAGTGCGGCCATGCCGGTGTCGTGCCAGGCATGCCGGTTCGGCGTCCCGTTCTCCTCAAAGTTCATCCGCGCCACAGAGAGAAGCAGCACCGGCGCCCGGAACGCCCATTTCTTATTGCTTTCCTTGAGACAGGCCAACAGCCGGTCATACGCTGGCGGATCGGCCTTGGTCCCGACGACGAACTGCCAGGGCTGTTCGTTGCTCGATGACGGCGCCCACCTAGCCGCTTCAAACAGGCTTCTCAATTTTTCCGGTTCGACCATCCGTTCCGAAAAGGCTCGCGGGCTCCATCGACGCCTCAGCAGATCATGAATGGGAGAGTGCGTCTCAGCGGGCTTTTCCATGAACGCTCCTTCTGTGAATTATTCTGTTGTCCGGGCGGGTGAGGCCAACTTGCGCACGACGCGTGCTGGATTGCCGACTGCGACACAATCGGCGGGGACCGAGTGGACCACTACGCTGCCCGCACCCACCACACTGCGATCACCGATCGTCACACCGGGTAGAATCACCGCTCCGCCGCCGATCCAGACGTCATTCCCGATCCGGATCGGTCGCGCAGATTCCAGGCCGGACCGGCGTACCTCTGCCTCGAGCGGATGCTGCGCCGTGTATAGCTGCACGGCAGGGCCGACTTGCACGTCATTCCCGATGTCGATGAGAGCACAGTCGAGAAAAATGCCATGATAGTTGATGAACACGTTCCGGCCGAGGTGGATGTTGTAGCCGTAATCGCACGTGAACTGCGGCATGATGACGGTTCCATCTCCGACGGAACCCATGAACTCACGAAGCAGTGACAGCAGTAGATCCGGCGCGCCATCCGTGATGGCATTATAGCGAGCGAGCATCATCTGCGCCCGGCGACGCTCCAGGGTGAGCTCCCCCGACGATGCGCGATACAGCTCCCCGGCTAACATGTTGCGCTTGTCGCTTTGTTCAGTCATCTTGGCACGGCGTCACTTACACCAGCGGGTCTGGGCGAACTCCGCATTCGTCCAAGTGACGCAGGAGGTCGGCGGGATCATGGTAGGTACGGTATGCACCCGCCCGTTCGAGTTCCTCTCGACCGTAGCCTCCCGACAACAGACCCACGCCGAGCGCCGATGCCCTGCGAGCGGCCAGCAGGTCCCAGACGCTATCACCGACCACGATACACTTGCCAATCGGCATATGGAGTTGCTCGGCAGCCGTCAGAAATAAATCGGGATCGGGTTTGGCGCGTTTCACTTGATCGCGAGTTACCACCGGCGTGCCGGCAGGCAACTTCAGCAACTTCAATGTATGTTGTGCGCTCTGCAGCCGTCCGCTGGTCGCGATGGCATAGGGCACACGACCCGCCGTCAGCGCATCCAGCAGATCCTGCGCGCCAGGCAGTATCCGTAGCGATGGAGCCTGTTTCACGAACGCTTCTGCGTGGACCCGCTGAATGCGCTCCGCGTCCTCCTTCGAAACCGGCCGGCCGGTTTCGCGCAGGAGGGCATGTAACATCAGACCGCCACTCATCCCGATCTGGCGATGGATCCTCCAGACCGGCAATTCGATTCCCGCGGCTTGAGTGGCTTCACGCCAGGCCAGTACATGTTGATAGACACTATCCACCAGCGTGCCGTCCAGGTCGAAGAGAAACGCGAGCCCCTCACGATCATGCACAACAGCCATACCGGTCAGCGCTCCAACTTGGCGTCCATGGTGATGGTGGTATTCAATAGGCGGGAGATGGGGCAGCCGGTTTTGGCCGCCGTGGTCGCTTTGTCCCAGGCCGCAGCATCAGCGTTTGGCACCTTCCCCCTCACGTCCAAATGAATGCCGGTGACGGTCCATCCTGCATCCAGTTTTTCCATGGTGACCGTGGCGGTCGTCGCAAGGTGATCGGCCACAAGATTCGCCGCCCCCAATTGACCGGAGAGCGCCATGGTAAAACAACCAGCATGCGCGGCGGCGATCAGCTCTTCCGGGTTCGTGCCTTTCCCATTCTCAAATCGCGTGCTGAATGAATATTGGGTCCCGTTCAAGACACCGCTGTCGGTCGAGACGGTCCCTTTGCCGGTTTTGAGATCTCCCTGCCATTGTGCCGACGCATGCCGTTTCATAAGATCCTCCAGATTTAGATATTCATCGCCTGTACGGCGCGGTACAGTCCACCGTCAGCGGACAGACCGTCCGCCTCCGCGGCATGACACCATCAGACCATCACGCGTCGTTGAATCGATCGGAGCACTGCCTACTTCTCGACGTCGAATCCGTCATCCTTCCACCAACGCCATCCGCCGTCGAGCTCCATAATGGGATAGCCCTGCTCGGCAAACTGCACGGCAGCGGTCGCGGCAAGATGACAGACCTGTGAATAACAGTAGAGCACGTTGATCTTGTCTTTTCGCAACCCTGTGAAGGAATGCCACTGATCCTTCGGTAGATTCACCGCGCCGGGGATATGCCCCTCGGCATAATCTTCCGCCGCCCGCACATCGACCACATTCACTTCCTTGTTCTTCATCATCCGCTCCAGTTCAACCGGACCGGTGGTGAAGGCCATCTTGGCCTCAAAGAATTCCTTGGCTTTTGCCGGGTCATTGGTCATCACTGGTGTTGCCATGGTCTTCCTCCCTATAGATCGGTGATCAATGTTATTCCCATGCTCCAGTGGGATGCAGGACTCGCACTTGCGTGCTGACTTCTCACGTTAGAGAGTCTCGTTGGTCTATGCAAGCGCTGATTGCCCTTTCCTGCAATCTGGCTTTACTGCACCTCCACCGTAATAGTATCGGTTGCGGCCAAATGCTCGTGATCGTGAGTCGCGGCTTGAACTGTGATCTTATGCTTGCCTTTGCTGAGACCTTTGAATGTGCCGGGAAACTTCTTCTGCGGTTCGCCGTCGAGATACACATGACCATGAGCCGCTTTAGCCCCCTTCGTGAGTTCGTAGGTCAGCTCGAAGGTCTCTCCCACCTTGGCCCCATCCTTCGGCGAGGTGATCTTGATGTGAGATCCATCCTCCACTTCGGCGAACAGGGAACCGGCCGAGAACATCAGTCCAGCCGCAAACAACATCGCGCAGAATCCTTTCATGTATCGCATCGCATCCTCCTGGTTTCACTCTGTAGATTGTTCATCGCTCACCGTTCATTCTCAGCGCACTTCATTCCTCCGGGACAACCCGACCGCCTGACGGCCCTCTTCTTAGTGGTCGCCATAGCGATCCATCCATTTTCGAATGTGTTCCACCGCTTCAGTCTTTTGTTCCGGCCGGAGGGTCGCATGCCATTCCGCCACCTTGGGCAGGACGCGCTGCATCACACGCTTCTGTTCGGCCTGGTGTCGGTCCATCAACTGAGACAACTTGGCCTGGTCCAGCCGGTTGCTCTGCACCTGAGCGATCACTTCCTCCATAATGGCGTTGTGCTCCTGCTGCGATTCGGCACGGGCCGCCACCATTTCATCCCTCACCGCCATCAACTTCGCCTTCTGCTGGTCGTCCAGATCCAAATGTTTAGCAATCTTGCTCGTCATCCAATCCGCCCGCTCAGCCGGCGTATGGTGCCGATGACAGCCAGCCCCAACCAGCGCTCCGGCCAGAACCAACGTCCCGACGACCACTCTGAATGTGTTCTGCATCCTCATACGCTCCTCCTCCCTGATTGATCTCATGGGCTCAATACTCGAAGGCTACGCGGTAGAGAGCAGGCGTCATCTCAACGCCCAGCTCTCTCAGCTTCTCCTTCATGGGCGTGACACTCCTCTCGTAGGCCTTCCAATACAGGGTTTCATTCTCCCACATGGCCACGTTGATATAGTTGAACCGGCTGTCCGGCTTGAGGCTGTTATGAAAGTGGCCGCTGATGAATCCCTCTTGCTTCGTGATCTGTTCCTTGACGTCCCGCCACCACTGCACAAACTCAGCCTCTTTGTCGGCGGGCACCGAAAACACATTGATCAATGTCACCGGCATCAGGCACCTCCATGACCATCCTCGACCGCGACATCCGCTGACGAGTCACCTACGGTCTGGCGGAAGCAGAGCCCCCGCCAGACCCAATCAGGTTACTGCGCCTTTCGCACGTCGATCACGGTTCCTTCTTCGTTCAACTCGAGCACGATATGCGAACCATCTTCGATCGGTTTGGTCTTGATCTCCATCCGCTCCAGCGGGAATTCCTTGACGCCATCCGGCGTGGCGAGCCTGACCAGATTCTTGTTCGGCCCAGTACGGATCAACTTGCCGAAGATCAGGCGATGGGTCCCGGACTTGGCCTTGTCTTTGCCATGCACGTCGATCACCATGCCTTCTTCATTGATCCAGAGTGACACGCGATCGCCGACCGCTGCATCAGCAGGAGCATACTTCCTCATCAGGGTGTACTGAGCGGCCGGCGTCTTCACATAGACAAGGCCAGACTCAAACTTGGTGACCACCCCATCCGCCTGAATGACATAGCCGGGTTTCGTCCTCGGATGTTCGTCGAAGCTCATCTCCACGGTGAACCGGTTGATGTCGATCATCTTTCCTGCTTCGTTCAACTCGATCGTCACCGGCGCCCCTTCCTCTAAAGCGGACAATTTGGACTTTCCGGTTTGGACATCGATGGCCTTCTCTCCTTCCGGCGTCCACACCTTGATTTCCTTCTTGTCCGACGAGGTATAGACCAGGTTGCCGGTCACGAAGCGATGGGCATGGGGCTTGTCCCCCTTCCGATGGACATCGATCACGGCGTTGTTTTCATTGACCCGCATTTCTACTTCTTCCCCAACCTCGAGATTCTTGGGCGTGAGCGTCGACGCAATTTTCATCGTTCCCCAGGGCGTCTTCACCGTGGTGATCCCGGACTGCACATTCGACACCACCCCGCTGACCTTCATGTGCGTCGCGTTCTTGACCACGCCTTCGGCGGTGAATCCAGAGGCCACTCCCAGGAACAAACTCAACACCAACGAACCAAGAACCATCATAGTGTGTCTCATGATACGACTCCTTTCATTTTTGACTGAGAATTCTTGTCTTGCCTAACCTCTGCACGATGGCCCTCGTCAGACAGCCTGACGTGAAGATGGTGGCCCCTTTGTGATACATCTCGGACAGCAACCTGGTCCCCGCCTCATCGATGAAGGTCACTTCGTGGAGATCGACATGGCATGGGGCCGGTTCGCCGAATTCCCGGTTCAGCCAGCAATTCCGCAATTCTTTGACCCAGGGACCGGCCAACCGTCCGGAAAGTACGAAGATGGTTCCCCGGTTTGTCTTCGACACCGTAATTTTCAACATGGTCGTGGATCTTTTCGTTCATCGAGTACGGCCGGACCGGTACCAGGCCTTCACCATGACGCTCAGAACATGCGCAACGCGAAACTCGCTTCCCGCGCCTTCGTCACCGGAACTGCCGCCCGTTCGCCAAACCAGCGAGCGATCAGACCATCCAGCGACCACTTGCCTCCCCCGACGACCAGCAACGCCAAGCTCATGCCGATCACGAGCAGGTGATATTCGAACCCTTCACCGGCCTGCTGTCCGAACCAGTTCATGAAGAACCCTTGCGGCAAGTGCACGGTCAGGATCGCGCCGAGCATGATGACGATGAAGCTCGCCGCCGTGAACCGCGTGAGCAGGCCCGCGATCAATCCCAGACTGCCGATGGATTCGCCGATGATGACGAGAAACGCGACTAGCCAGGGAAGACCCATTTTTTGAGTAAAGAATCCCATGGTGCCCTCGAACCCGAACCCTCCGTACCAGCCCAACAATTTCTGGGCTCCATGCGCGAAGATCACACCCCCCAACACCACCCGCAGAATCAAACCAGCCCAGGAATCATCTGTTTTGAAAAAGCTGTACATGTCGAACCTCCTTCGTCTTATGGGGTTGAATTACCGTGTGCGTCCTTGAAACCTCACCGGTTGCCACGCCGGCTGAATCATCCAATCCTTGACCAACACCATCAGGGTCACGAGGGGAATGCAGGCCAACAGTCCGTACCACCAGATCCACACCATCACGTTCTTCATGGACTCACCCTCCATTCTCTCAATGCGTTGCTGTGCATCCCTATCAGCAAGGGCCGTTCCCGTTCGGCGCCACGGAGGTGACACGCGCTAACGCATTGACGATACGTTGGATTTCGAAGACGGAGCCTGATGAGTCCCGATGTGCGGGGTTGACGTGACGAAAGAGAAACGACGATCCATCGTCAGGTGACGAAGGCCTTCGTCACAATATGACGGGAAGTGGCAGTGCGCACGGTGATGGAGCGATGTGGGCTCAGTGGAATTGGCGTCGGAAGCGCCACATGCCGCTCCCGAACAATGTGCCGCCCAACAGGAGCATGGCCCGGACGGGTTTCCAAAGCAGGTCCAAGCCTGCCCCCTTCAGCATCACGCCATACGTGATGTCGATGTAGTAACGCAGAGGCGACAACGTCATGATCGCCTGCACCCACTTGGGCATCGACTCGTACGGCGAGGTGATGCCTGACAATAACAGCATCGGACCCACGACGAAGAGCGTCATCATGGCGACTTGAGCCTGGTTCTTCGCCATAGTCGCCGCCACCAACCCGAATCCGGCGGTGGTGAAGACATGCAGCGCGGTCAGCAGAAAAAAGAGTCCCGCCGACCCCTTCATCGGCACGTGGAACACCGGGTGCAACACGCCGTACAGGGCCAGCGCGGTCGCGAGGAGGATGACCCCGGACATTGCGAGGACCTTTGAAAACATGATCTGGAAGGGAGACAACGGCGACACGAGTAACTGCTCGACCGTGCCTCGCTCCTTTTCACGAACCAGCGCGGCAGCCGGCAGTAACACGGCAAAAATGGTGATCATGCGCAAGACATGTGAAATGGACTGGAACCAGCGTTCGTCCTGGGTGGGGTTGAACCAGACCCGATGGGCACTGGACACAACGGGCACGGTCGCTCGCGTTCCGGCAAGACCCGCGGAAGCCAGGCCCGTCTCGGTCCCGAACAGACTCGCAATCCGCACGGTATACGCTGCGGCCGAAAGCCCCTGAGGAGCGTTGGTGGTGTCGACGAGCAGCTGGACCGCCGTTCGTTCTCCGCTCATGAGGGCCTCGTGAAAACGAGGAGGAATCTCCAATAGGAGCATTGCGCGGCCCTGATCCAATTGCCGGAGCCCTTGCCGTGGATCGCTGATGGCTCCCGAGAGGAAGAAATATGGAGGCTGGAACCGGTGAATCAGCTCGCGGGAAGAGGGGCTCTGATCCGCATCATGCACCAGCAGCTCCGCGTTGGTGAGCTGCATGGTGATTCCGGCCCCGCTGACCAGTACCGAGAGAGAAAACGAATACACCAGAAACAATAACAAGGGCACATCACGCGACAACTGCAAGATTTCCTTCCACGTCAACGCCGCGAGACGTTGCCCCCACATGGCTGCCCGTTGTCGAGCCGTCATCTCTTGCCCCTCAGGTCTTCGGTCGCTTCGTAAAGAGACGATACGTGACTACGCTCATCGCGGCGGCAAAGATCGCCAACGCCAACAGATCGATCCACAGCACATCGGCACCGACCCCTTTCAGAAAGCTGCCCCGCACGATGTCGGTGTAATACATGGCCGGGTAGAGGTGCGCTTGGATCTTCGCGCCGCGTGTTAACGAGGCGACAGGGACCAACAAGCCCGAGAACAAGATCGTCGGAATCATTGCCACGACCATCGTGATGATCAGGGCCGCCATTTGTGTCTGCACCAGCAGCGAAATCAGCAGGCCGATCCCCGTGGTGCAACATACGAACAACACCGACGCGGAAAAGAACAGGAGGAAATTGCCCTTGAACGGCACGTGAAAGAGACCGACGGCTATCAGCCATAACACGAGGACGTTCACGAGAGAGATGACGATATAGGGCAGCAGCTTTCCGGTGAGAAACTCGGCGCGGCTGACGGTGGAGCTATAGATGTTGTAGATCGATCCCGTTTCCTTTTCCCGCACAACTCCAAGCGCCGTCAGCAGGGGAGACGCCAGCATCAGCGTGAACATGACCAGCGCCGGCACCATGGACCAGGTGCTGCGGACTTCCTCGTTGTACAGGTACCGCACCTCGACACCAAGCGGACGCACGAGGACGCCGGCTTGCTCCTGGGTCAGGCCACGGGAGCGGCGCAGGAAATCGATCAGTCGCTCCTGCGTGAACGCCTGGTTGATGGCAATCACGTAGCCCTTGGCGATATCCGTATGGAGCGGAAAGGTCCCGTCGAGCAACGTCTGTACGGCGACCGGTTCGCCAGCGGCCAATTGCTCCTGAAACCGCTCGGGCACAATGATGGCCGCCCGGATCGTCGTTTCGGCCAGGAGACGATCCAGAGTACGCTCCTCGTCGACATACCCCCGAAACGAAAAGTAGCGCGACTGGATGAACCGCTGAAGATACTCCCGGCTGAACTCACTGTGATCCCGATCCACGACAGCAAACGGAATGTCTTCGACATCCAGGTTCAACCCATACCCGAACACCACAAGCCACAGCGCCGGCAATAGGAACGCCAACAGCAGAAACAGGCGGTCCCTGGTGGTTTCCTTCCATTCCTTGAACGCCACCGCGCTGATACGTTGCAGGTTCAGGGGGCCCCCTCCTTGTGCGCCGCCTGTTCCAGCGCCATGACTCGCGACACAAACACGTCCTCCAGGCTCAGCATTCGCGGGCGCACCGCCGCAACCGCGATCCCGACGCGACCCAAAACCTCCCGCAGCCGTGCCTCATCACGGGAGGGATCACGCGAGAGGACGTGGATCTTTGTGCCGAAGAGCGCGGCGCCGGGGAATCCCGACGCGGCCACGTGCGCGAGCGCCGCTCCCGGCTTGTCGACGGCAATCTCCAGAAGGTGGCCCACTTCCTGCTCCACCTGTGTTTTGAGTTCCGCCGGCGTGCCTTCGGCCACGATACGTCCGGCATACATGAGGGCCAACCGATCGCAGTGCTCCGCTTCACTGAGGTAGTGTGTGGTGATAAGGATGGCGACGCCTTCTTCCCGGGCCAACCGCGACAGGATCTCCCAGAACCGTCGACGGCCGATGGGGTCCACGCCGGACGTCGGTTCGTCCAGAAACAGGACACGCGGGCTGTGGACGAGTGCACAACCCAATGCCAGACGTTGTCGCACCCCCATGGGGAGGCGTCCTGTCCGATCATGTTCATAGCCGCCGAGGCCGGCCATGTCCACGATCCATTCCATCCGTTGTTGCGCCTGTCGACGAGCCAATCCATAAATCCCGGCAAAGAGCCGGATATTCTCGATCACGGTCAGGTCCAGATACAGGGAGAAGGCCTGGGACATGTACCCGATGCGTTCCTTGATCGCACCGCTTGCCGTCCGCATGTCGGCGCCGGCCACGCGTCCTTCTCCGCCCGTCGGCGGCAGAATCCCGGTCAGCATCTTGATGACGGTCGTCTTACCCGCGCCGTTCGCCCCCAGGAGGCCGAAGATTTCGCCTTGCTTCATGTCGAAACTGACCCGATCCACCGCTCGAAAGGAGTCAAAATCGCGAATGAGCTCCTTGGCCTGGACGGCCAATCCATCGAACGGTTGCCTATTCCACGAATGCGCGGCATGGCCCGATGCTGCCGACGCCCCCGCTTGTGCATCCTGTTCTTTCAGCAGCAGTGCCACGACCACATCTTCCAACTCCGGCTCGTCGGTGTGGAGCTGCGTGACCGGCAACGAGTCCAATGCGTCCCTGATCCCTGCAGCGGCAGCATCCGGCTCCCGCTCCGGTGTAAACACGTGCAGCGACGCACCCATCGATTCCACCTGGGGATACCGACGTTTCAGGCGCACCATGGCGTCCAGTTGCGGGGTTGCTTCGACGGTAACGACCAAGCCGGGAACCAATGCTCGAACGTCCGACGGAGTTCCGGATGCCAGCACCTGTCCATGGGAAAGAAATGACAGCCGATGAAAGCGGGCGGCTTCGTCCATGTAGGCGGTCGAGACGAGCGCGGTCATCCCCTTGACGGCTTGCCATTCTGCCAGAATGGCCCAGAAGTCCCGCCGCGAAACCGGGTCGACGCCGGTCGTGGGTTCGTCCAGAATGGCGAGCTCCGGCTCATGAATCAGCGTGCAGATCAACCCGAGTTTCTGCTTCATGCCACCCGAGAGCTGCTTCATCAGCCGAGTGCGAAAACGCTCCAGGCGGGTGATCGCCAACAATCGCGCTTTGCGTTCACGAAGGTCGGCCTCGGACACCAACCTGAGCCTGGCGAAGAAGTCGATGTTCTCCTCCACGGAGAGCTCAGGGTAGAGATTGAGTCCCAATCCTTGGGGGAGAAATCCGATCCGCCGCTTCACCTGTTCCGCCGCCCGCTCGGAATCCACGACGATCCCGAACACCTCGGCGGATCCTCCCTCATATCCCAACACTCCCGCGATCGCCTTCATCACCGTGCTTTTCCCTGCACCATCCGGCCCGATGAGGCCGTAGATCTCTCCTCGATTCACGGTGAAGTCCAGGCCATCGACGGCAAGATGGTGCTTGTACCGCTTGACGAAGCCGGACACCCGGACGACCACATCCGTCGACGATGGAGCGAGGCTTGTCATCGAGGCTTCGACCAGGCGACGTCGTCCTTCCAACGGATCAGCGCGTCGGCCGGAAGCCCCGGTGTGAGACGATGATTCGGATTAGCCGTGAGGTAGAGGCGGACGGCGTAGATCAGCTTGACCCGTTCGTCCGGCGTTTGAACTTCTTTGGGTGTGAATTCCGCTTTCGAGGCGATGTAGCGGACGGTCGCCTCGAAGGGTTCGTCGGGGAACGCGTCCGTGTGGATGCGGGCCGGCAAATCCAGCCGGACTTTGCCGATTTGGAGTTCCGGGACATAGACCTGCAGGTACAGGCGGTCAAGGTCGACCACTTCGAGTAGGGGCGCGCCGGTCGCCACAACTTCGCCGATGTCCACCATGCGTGTGGTCACCGTGCCGTTTGTCGGAGCCAGGATCGTTAGATCGTCGAGCACGCTGCGAGCCTCCGCAAGCGTGGCATCTGCTTGGTCGCGTTGCCGTTCGAGCGCCGCGACCTCCGCCTCTTTCGATCGGATACGTTCCTTCCCCAGTTCAGCCTGTGCGAGTTCCTTGCTGGCTTGGTCGAGCCCGGCTTTTGCCACGGCGATTTCCGTCACCGCGACCTTCCAACGTGCATCGGCCTGATCCACCTGTTGCTGCGACACCGCCTGTTCGGGCAGCAGCGCCCGGATGCGATCGACATCGCGACGGGCTTCATGTTCGATCGCCTGTGCCTTCCGGATGACGGCACGTGCACTGTCGACCTTGGCGGCGGCCGCCTCGATGCTCAACGGCACCTCCAGGTTCAGGACCGCGAGGGCCGTATGGGCCGCCTCCACCTGCGCCATCACGCTGTCCACCAACCGCGCAACTTGATCGACTTTCGCTTTCGTCTGCGCGTCGTCCAGCCGAATCAAGACGCTGCCTTTGACGACGTTGGCGCCTTCGCGCGCCGCCAGATCTACGACGCGCCCCGGAAACTTGCTGGCCACGGTGACATGGTCACCCTCAATCCGGCCATTGGCCTGAATCAGCCCCTCCGGCAGCCCGTTATGCCAGACCAGTCGATCGAGAATGACATAGCCTGCAAGCAACACCGCAGCGAGGACGGCCGCGACGATCGTGGAGGTACGGGTGGTCATACAATCAGTCTGTCGCAGCCCCTGTTTCGAAGACACACCGCACGGCCCAGCTGCACGTGCGTCGACACTGTAGTCGATGATGGACCCTTTTGCCAGGGCTCAGCCTCTATGGCAAATCAACCCACCATTCGGACGACGACTCAATGCTCTCCATACCGGGCCATCCACTTGCGGAGGTGTTCCACAGCCTCGGTCTTCTGCTCCGGTCTCAGCGTCGCATGCCACTCCGTCACCTTTGGCAACAGACGCTGCATCACGCGCTTCTGTTCAGCCTGGTGACGATCCATCAGTTGCGTCAGCTTGGCCTGGTCCAGCCGGTCGCCCTGCACCTGGGCGATCGCTTCCTCCATGATGGCGTTGCGCTCCTGCTGCGATTCGGCACGAGCCGCCACCATTTCATCCCTGACGGCCATCAGCTTCGCCTTTTGCTGATCGTCGAGGTCCAAGTGTTTGGCGATCTTACTCGTCATCCAATCAGCTCGTTCCGCCGGCGTATAGTGCCGATGACAACCGGCCCCGACCAACGCTCCGGCCAGAACCAGCGTCCCGATCGCAACCCGAACCATCTTGTGCGCCCTCATGCTGCCCTCCTTGGTGAGTGGTATGAGATCAGACTGCCTCTTCACATTGAAACAGCAATCGAAGCGACATGGTAGGGGGCAGCGCGCGATTATTCCCGAGGGCGGGACAGGCCGAGCTTTTTGATTTTGGAGGTGAGGGTGGTGCGCTTGAGGCCAAGCCGAACCGCCGCACCGCCCGGTCCGCCGATCGTCCACTTCGTCTCTCGCAGGACACGAAGGATCTGCTCGCGTTCCGCCTCCTGCAGGGAAGGCGTCGCAGCATGACGCTCCGGCTCCACCAGTTTCAGTTCCTGGAGGGGCACATGCAGTTGCGTTCCCTGAGTGAGAATGACGGCCCGTTCGACCAGATTTTCCAATTCCCGGATGTTGCCCGGCCAGTGGTAGCGGGACAGGGCCTCCAGAGTGGGGGCGGGAACCGATTCGATGGACTTCTTCATGCGCGCGGCATAGTGCTGCGCGAAATACCGCACGAGCATGGGGATGTCGTCCCGTCGCTCGCGGAGAGGCGGCAGGTTCAGGGGAAACACGTTCAACCGGTAATAGAGATCGCCACGGAAATGTTGCTCTTCGACCAGCGTCGCCAGATCGCGATTCGTGGCGGCGATCAGACGGATATCTACGTGGATGGTGCGCGTGCTCCCGAGCCGTTCGAACTCCTGTTCCTGCAACACACGAAGCAGTTTAGACTGCAGCTCCAGCGGAATTTCCCCCACCTCGTCTAAAAAGATCGTCCCGCCATGGGCCAATTCGAACCGACCGACTTTCTGCGCGATGGCTCCGGTGAACGCCCCCCGCTCATGGCCGAATAACTCGCTTTCGAGCAGCCCAGTGGGAATCGCGGCGCAGTTCAGTTTGACAAACGTGCGTGCATGTCGCCCGCTCAGGCGATGGATGGCCCTGGCAATCAGCTCTTTCCCGGTGCCGGTTTCACCCAGGATCAGCACCGTCGCGTCGGTCGGCGCCACGATTTCCACTTGCCCCAACACCTGTTTCAACGCCCGGCTATCGCCGATGATATCGTCGAAACCATGTTCGAGGCGAATCTCCTCTTCGAGATAGTGCTTCTCCTCGGTCAGCCGGTCTTTGAGTTCGGTGATCTCTTGATAGGCCAGAGCATTGTCCACCGCGAGCGCAATCTGTCCGGCCACCTGGCTGAGAAACTCGATGTCCTGCTCGACGAACGCCTGCTCCTGACGGCTGGCCAGATTGAGACAGCCAATCACGCGATCACGGGACAACAGCGGCAGTGAGCAGTTCGATTGAAATCCGCGCTCGACCAGCAGCTGCGTCACCGGATGTGAGAACGCCTGCATTTTGTGCCGATCCGGCACAACCACCGGCCGCTTCGTCTGGAGGGCAAGACCGGCCGGCGAATCGTAGGCGTCTGAGCTATTTCCCTCCGTGAGTGCGCCCTGATTGTCGGGAAAGTCGAGCGCATGGAGACGCACGCGCTGGGTCTTGCTGTCGTAGAGGATTAAACTGGCATATTCCTGCGGGACCATCTCGCGGAGACAGAGACTCACCGCTTTGAACACCTCGCGCAGGTCCAGCGTGGAGGCCATGGTGTTGGTCATGCGCAATAACAGACCGAAGCGATCGCGCTGCCGTTCGACGTCCCGCTGTGAGGCCGCCGCCGCCTCACGGTTGAGCACATTCTCCACGGCCACCGCCACCTGACGCCCGATCTGCTGCATCAAGTCCAGATCCTGCTCCCCATAGGCACCGGGCTGCAGACTGGAAAATTCGAGCGAACCCAGCTGACGCTCTACCGACGTCAGCGGCACCAGACAGCAGGACTGCACGCCGTCCTCCCGCATCAGCCGGACAATGGACGGCCAACGGGATTCCTTGGTCAGATCATTGATCAATAACGGACGCTGGGTGTCCCACACCAGGCCGGCCGGTGTGTCGCCGGAGGGTGCCTCCTGGCCGCCGATGATGTCAGCCGGAACATTCGCTTGCAGCACATGCAGCCGCATGATGTCGCGTTGCGCATCATAGAGGGAAAGGCCGACAAAATTGACGGGAACGAGCATCGGCAGGCGGCGGGCGAGATCCTGAATGAGACTCGGCAGGTCGGAATGGGTCGCAATCGCCTCCACCACCTGCAACAAGGCGCCATAGCGCCCACTGTCTTCTTGCGTCGCTTGCGGAGATGAGAAGGGCGGCTGGTTATTCATGAGTCGTGGCTTAGTATGCCCGCGACCGCCGCAGTACGCAACGGCACCGGAGTGCACTCTCGCCCGCGGTCTCGAACACGATGTTTTGCTGGTACGAGCCAAGGCGCACGAGCGGTTTGGTCGTGATACCCTTCTCATTGTCCTCCGCCGCCTGATTGATCTGATCGAGAACAGAATGATCGTTGTGGCGCCGTGATCAATAGGGAAGGCACGGTGGTCGGCGATTCAGAGGAAGACAAACCGCGAGGGGATGACGGCGTCTTGAGTCAGTAGCCTGCGAATGTTTCCGTGCGAATATCGCTGTGGTCGATGCCGGCTTCTTTCAACATCGTGCGCAATGCGCCGACCATACCCGGCGGGCCGACCACGTAATAGATCGGCTTCTTCACATTGACGAGGTGTTTGGAGAGCAGCACCGCGTTAATGTACCCCGTCTCGCCCTGCCAGGGGCGGGAGGAATTCGCGGGTTCGGTCATGGTGGCTACGAAGCGATAGTGAGGATTCTTGTCCTGCAAGGACTGCAATTCGTCCAGAAACGCCGCATCTTCCGGTCGTCGGTTGGAGTAGAAGAGCACCATGGGGTGCGGCGACCGTTGCATCGCCGCCTGCACCACCATGCTGCGAAACGGTGTAATGCCGATCCCGCCCGCCAGAAAGACGGCCGGGCGTGTCTGGTCGGCATGTAGCACCAAGTTCCCGAACGGCCCTTCCATCCGGACGGTTGAGTCGAGCGGCATGCGCTGCAGTTCGCGCTTGAAGGCGGTATCGCGGAGCCGGGTGGCAACCATCAGGGTTGATTCCTGCGGCGCGCTCGCGATGGAAAAGGCCCTGGTATTGCCCGCTGCATCGGTCTCAGAAGGCTGAGGCAGCGTCAGATCGACAAACTGACCCGGCGTGAAGGCGAACTGCGACGGCTTGTCGAAGTAGAACGCCATCGTCCCTTCCGCCACCAGACGCCGCTCGGTCAGTGTGATTGAATACCCGCTCTCGTCCGCCGCCTCACCCATGCTTTCCCTCTCGTATCACGCGCGGCACGCCGGTCAACCAGGAACTCAGAGCGATTTGTGCGTCCCGTCGCAAAACGGAGGATTCTTGGTGTGCTTACACTGACACAAGGCCACGGTTTTCTTTTCGGTCGTCGTGAACGCCATGGGCGTGAAACTGGTTCCCTTGTGAGCCCCATCACAAAACGGCTGCTTCTTCGAGCGCCCGCATCGACACCAATAGTGCGTACCTGCGTCCAACTCCAACACGGCCGGCTGCTTCGCTGCAATGACTGGTTCTTCCATGCTGTGACCTCCCGTTTAGTTGAATGACTTCATTTCGACACACTGACTTGCCCCACTGGGCTCCGAACACTTCCATCCATCAGACTCAAACCCCTGCCATCTCCAATAGGCGAAGGGCTTGTTCTTCGACTTACCGGTACACTCAACATCCACACTGCTTGGGGAGAAATGCGCCAATCCTCAGCCATCCGCTGCCGCAGAAGAGGACAGAGTTGATCCGCTCGAGGAGCTAGAGGACCAACGGTTTGATCGGCGACACTACGGCCGCCGGATTGTTTTTCCACGTCGCCTCGTCGGCGTCCACATACAGCTCGACTTCGTTGCCATCCGGGTCACGAAGGTAGAGGCTCTGGCTCACGGTGTGGTCGCTCATCCCGTCGATGACGATACCTGACCGTTCGAGCTCCTGCTTGGCCGCCCGGAGTTCGTCCAGGCTATCTCCCATTTTGATGCCGATATGGTACAGCCCTCGCCGCCGCCCTTGCGGAGGGCCCGGCGCATCGCCGACTTGAATCAGCAGCAGTTCATGATGCGTGCGGCCGGATGTGAGCGCCGCGGCCGCGCCGTTGAAAATTCTTCCTACTTCCTGGAATCCAAGCAGGTCGCGATAAAATGCCAGCGACCGCCCGAGATCTTTCACATAAAACACGACGTGGCCCAGATAGTGCGCCTTCATGTGATCGACTCCTTCCCGGTCGACGGTGTCCGGAGCAGTGCCCTGACCGCCGCATGCGCCAGCACCACATCCGGCTCGCGCTGCAGCGCGTCGTAATAGTGCCGGCCAAATCCATCGCCTTCCTCAGACGGCGTCAACATCGTCCGCACCGAGTCGATGGTCAGGGTCATCTCCGCCCGATCCTCGACTTCCTCCTCCTCTGACAGCTCATCGATCTTCACCATCAGTTGGGACAGCGGGCGCAACCAGGCGAACCAAGCATCTCCGAGCACGAGCTGAAAGAATGCGCCATTCGTCTCGATTCGCCCATGCACCCGCTCATAGGAGACCCGTTCACTGTCCAGTAGCGCCTTATGCAGGCGGAGCAACGCCCGCGAGAGGTTGCTCAGATGTGTGCGCATGTGATCCTGACCTGACATCATCTCGTCTCCTTACACAGCCATCCCGCTTATCCCGTCGGTTCACTATCGAGTTGATGCGCCTTCCGGCCGCCACGGGCCAGCGGGTGCCCCGCCAATCGCCCCTCGACCATCAGCCGTGCCATCTCCACGGCACGCGACAGCAACGCCTGCGCCCCGTCGCGCAATTCACGACTGGTTTGCACTTCGGAATTGTTCCGCTCCATGTCCTCCGCGCTCCATCCTCTCGAATGGGCGATGAACGGGAATTGCGGAAACTGGCAGCCGACCTCGGCGAAAAACGTCATCAGTTGGCCCGCGACGGCCTGTACATTGTCCTGTCCGCCCATAATGATAAACGCCGCGACTTTATTCTTCAGGAGGTGCCGGTTCGCGATCGTCTCCTGGTTCTGAATGCAATTCATGCGTTCGACCATTTTGTAGTAGAGACTGCTGGCGCCGCCCCATCTGATCGGAGTCGACACCAGAATCACATCCGCCCAATGCACGATGCCCTCGTACACCTGATCCATCTGGTCCGCTGGATCCATCTGCGTAATCGAGCAAGGCCAGGTACAGGCCTCCGCCGCCTTGGAATAGAACCCCTCACAGGCACGAAACGACAGATCGCGCAGGCGGATGAGTCGCGTGTCGGCCTCGAGCTGCTCGCGTGCATACCCCAATGCGACTTCAAGCAGGGCATCGGAGGCGCTGTACCTTGGCTGGTCGACGGTCATCGCCGTCGTGGCGAGCCCCAACACGCGAATCGGGCCCTCTGCGCGAACGATCGGACGGGCCAGCGGATGTGGTGTCTTCACCAACTTCTTCCGCTTGGTGGCCGACGCGAGATCAACATACAAACGTCCGCCGTCAATCATCAGTGAATAACCGGGTACGCGGTCTCCCTCGTAGCCCGGTTCCCCCTGACCGGTATGCCGATGAAACTTCCAGTAGTGCCATGGACAGACCACATAGTCGCCGTCAAGTCGTCCTTCTCCCAGCGGCCCACCGATGTGGTTACAGATCCCCGAGATGGCCGCAAACGCGCCGTCGCGATAACTCAAGGCGAGCGTGGTCGTCCCGCAGATGATTTGCTGCAGCGGCCGTTGCTTCAGCTCATCCACCTGGCCGATCTCAGTCCATGTCACATCCGGCACCGGGACTTCCTTTCACATCAAGCACGGGGCGCTGAAATCGCACACGCTTCTCTTCCAGATCGTACACATCGAAGTAGGTATACACAGGGCGATGCGTCGGCACGTATTTCGGGATGTAGTCTTCCATATACGCCTGCACCGCCGGCGCCATCTCAGACAGCCGCAGATCCCGCATCTTATTGTTCCATTCGATGACTGCCTGTCGATCCTGGACCTTGCTGTGCACGTTGATCCATGCGCCAAGTTCCTCATCGGTTGCTCCGGTTGCCACGATCTCCTTGAACTGGTCCGGGGTGATCCCCGTGAACGCGAACAACAGGCCTGCCAAAGAGCAGGGCCAGTAGTTGTACTCCCCATTGATGCCGAGCAGGAATGCCCGGCATTTGTCCGCGCAACGCGCCCCGATGACATAGCCCCCCAGCATTTCCCGCGGGCTGCGAGGATAGGCCTTGGTCAGATCTTTCGCAAGCGTGCGAACCTTCTCTAAATCAGCCATCCGCTCACGTCCTTCCTTGTCGAGCGCGCGAGGGCTTGGAGAACGTGATTCCGGCCTTCTGGACCTCTTGATAAGGGAGCAGCCACACCAATGACTCATCAGACAGGTCGCCGACCTGAATGCGGTTTCCCCAGGGGTCGCGGAAATCGCACCGGAATTGGGGCTCCATCTTTACCTTATATTTATATTTCGTGGTGAGCTTTCGCCGTACCTCTTTAATTTGCTGCGCATCCCGCACCATCAATCCGAAATGTTTCACCCGATCCGGCTGCAACGTCTCCACCTCGAAAATCGCCAGGAATTGATGCTCACCGAGTTTGCACCAGGCCGCGCCTTCCCCGCCACGCATCATCTTCAAGCCGAATACGTCCGAGTAGAACCGGACCGCTTTCTTGGCGTCGGTCACTTCGATCACGATGTGATTGCATCCATAGACCTGTACCGCCATATCAGCTGCTCCTTATGCACTCACTTGGGCGATCGCGTCGACAAATGTCTCAACCGACTGCGCGCCCGATACCACCGTCTTCCCGTTCAACACGAAGTAGGGCACACCTCTAATTCCCAGCTGACGCCCGCGCGCTTCCTCCTGCCGCACGGCATCCACTCCATCCTTCGTCTGCAGGAAACGTCCGACAGCAGCCGCGTCTAATCCGGCCCCTGCGGCCAACGAGACCAGGGCGTCCGCCTCACCCACGTTCACCCCGTCCGTGAAGTAGCCGTGGAACAACGCCTCCACCACGGCATCCTGCCGCCCCTGTTGCTGAGCGAACCAGACGAGCCGGTGGGCATCAAACGTATTCGGGGTCCGGGTAATTCGACCGAACGCGAACTCAATACCTGCACTCACGCCTGCGACGGTAATTCGATCGTGGATCGCCTGCACCTCGCCCGGCCCTCCGAACTTCGTCTCGAGGTACACACGGCGATCCATGCCGGCTGCAGGCATGGTCGGGTTCAACTGGAACGGGCGCCAGAAGACACGGGCGCGTTCCTGCGCCTGCACCGATTCGAGCGCCTGTTCCAATCGCCGCTTCCCGATGTAGCACCAAGGACAGACCACGTCTGAGTACACATCGACGGTGAGCGCCGTCCCGCTCATGACAGATGTCCCATCTTTCCCGCCTGGTAATCGTGCACCGCCTGAATGATTTCGTCTCGCGTATTCATGACAAACGGGCCATAACGCGCGACCGGTTCGTCGATCGGCTGCCCGCTCAAGACGAGCAGCGTGGTATCCTGCTTCGCCTCGAGTGTCACCCGTTCGCCTCGCTGCCCGAGGAGCGCGAGTTCCACCTCGCCCATGTGTTGTGCGCCGTTCACCATCACCTGACCATGGAGCACGAACAGCGACGAATTGAACCCTTCCGGCAGCGCCACATCGACTTGGTGTCCGGCCGTCAGCCGCAGATCATAGAGATGAACCGGACTGAAGGTCTTCGCAGGACCACTCACACCGCGGAAGGTCCCGGCGATCACCCGGAGCTGGCCAGCACCTCCGCCGAGATCCACCACCGGAATGTCCTCTTTGACCAAAGTCTGGTACCGCGGGCTGGTCATTTTAAAGGCCTTCGGCAGATTGACCCACAGCTGAATCCCTTCCAGCAATCCACCCTGTCTCGAAAATTCCCTTTCGTGCAGCTCTTCATGCACGACGCCGGATGCGGCCGTCATCCATTGCACATCGCCGGGCCCGATGATGCCGCCGCTGCCCGTCGAATCGCGGTGCGCCACTTTTCCGTGATACATGATCGTCACCGTTTCGAACCCGCGATGCGGATGTTCTCCCACCCCGCGCTGCCTGTTGCCGGGCAGGACCTGCTCGGGTCCCATATAGTCGAGCATCAAGAAGGGAGATAGTTGTTCGTCAACACCGGCGCCCGGAATCATATTGCGGACCGGAAATCCATCTCCCACCATATGATGAGAACCGGGTTGATAGACACCGACCAGTTCCTTGGTTCCAATTGTCTCCGTGTGCATCACCGCCTCCTTTCTTAGGCCATCCCTCGCACGGCCTCGGCGAGGGAAATCGTACCGCGTACCAGCGCGTTGGGAAACTCGTACACGATCGTGCCCTTGGCGAAGGCCGTGTACATCTCCTCGAACAATCGTGCCGCCTCGTCGGAAAAACCGAACGACGTCATGGTCGGCACCACGGCACTGAGCGGCGCAGCCTGTGTGCGGACCGCACGCCCGAGGATTCGGCCGAATTCCTCCGCGACCTGCTCCGGACTGTACTCCTCCGGGCCTGCAAGTTCCACAATCACATGCCCCGGTCCGCCGGCCATCAATCGATCCGCCGCCACACGGCTGATGTCGCCCGTCGAAATCATCGGGATCCTGGCTTGCGGGGCAATGAAGGTGGGGAGTACTCCCTGTCCCCTGACCATGCCAAGGCCGATCGCACCACGACTCGCACCGGCTGATTTTGAGCCAGCAATGTCTCTGCGACGACTTTTCCCGTGTGTCCGGTTACCCCCAGTACGACAAACATCCCTTCCTGTCCTTTCCTGGGTCAGCCGAGTCGGTCCGCCACGATTTTATCCAGTGACCAGCGCCCGGCTCCCGTCATCAGCAAGGCTGCCGCCATCCCGATCACGAGCAGATGATATTCGTAGCCTTCACCCTGCTGCTGCCCAAACCAGTTCATGAAAAAACCGACCGGCGCATGCACAGTCAAAATGGCTCCCAGCATGATCACGATGAAACTGGCGGCGGTGACGCGCGTCAACAGACCCGCCAGCAACCCGAGGCTGCCGAAGAACTCCCCGATGATGACCAGACACGCGACGATCCAGGGGAGGCCCATCTTTTGCGTAAAAAATCCCATCGTGCCGTCGAATCCAAAGCCACCGAACCAACCGAGCATCTTCTGCGCGCCATGGGGGAGCATGACCAACCCCACGGTCATCCGTAAGATGAAGCCGGTCCAGGCATCGTCGGTGTGAAACAAGTTCCGCATTGGTCCCTCCGATCGTTCCGAGCTCACGGCGACTCCCGATCGCTCAACGCCCCACATCAGCCCTAGTATAATAGTTCTAGTTAGAACAAAGTCAACCCCTCTACGGCAATCCAAAGTGATCCGATGGAGTGGACTGAAAGGAGACGATGCTCTGATGGACGAGCGAACCGTCTCCATGTGCCGCGTGCCGAAACAGCCGATCTTGCAGGAAACAGGGAATGCGCAGGCAGGCGTGTGCAATGCTTCACGAGCGAAATCGGAAACCGATACCGATGATCGGGGGGGCAGGTGCCCAAGCACGTCCGCGCAACCGCGGCAAGTGAGGAAGTGACTCAGACTGACGACTGAATATGACAATGCCGCACAGGGGCAGGTCGACCTCAGGGGGACAGCCCAGTGGGGGAACGCGAACGGAGGAAGGACGGAATAACGATGTTTGCGTCACGCCGGCCAGGATAGGAGAGCACATCTCCTCGCCTGATTCATACTGCGAATGGTTTACTTTCGGCTCTTGATCGCCCGTTCGACCTCACGCCCCGCCTCACGCGCTTTGATGGACTCTCGACGATCATACTGCTTCTTACCCTTGGCCAATGCCACCTCCACCTTGGCGTGGCCGCGTTTGGAAAAGTAGATACGCAAGGGGACGAGCGTGAGGCCTTTGAGCTGGGTCTTCCCGATCAGCTTATTGATTTCCTTGCGATGTAGGAGCAGCTTCCGCCTGCGCAGCGGATCATGATTCATCAGGTTACCGTGCGAATAGGGGCTGATGTGGCAGTGATTCAGATAGACTTCGCCGTCATCGACCGACGCATAACTGTCCTGCAGGTTCACTCGTCCTTCCCGGAGAGACTTGACCTCTGTTCCCCGCAAGATGATGCCAGCTTCGAACTTCTCCTCGATAAAATAGTCATGGTAAGCCTTCCGGTTGGTGGCCACCACTTTGAATTGGTCGTCGTGATCCTGTGTCTTTGTCATGGCGTTCCGCCGACGGCTGTTCCCGCCGGGCGCATTTTGTTATGATGCCCTCATGCGAGGACAGAGCAGGCTCGATTCATTCGGCACGATTTTGGCCGGGGTTGCTCACCGGCTGGGTCTGGAGAGCAAGCTCGTCGAGGCGCGCCTGCGACGCCATTGGCCTGAGATCGTGGGCGAGCCGATCGCCACACACACACGCCCCGACCAGATCCGCTTCAAGAAACTCTACGTCTTCGTGCACAACTCGGTCTGGCTGCAGCAACTCACCTTTCTCAAGCCGGTGTTGCTCCAAAAGATCAACTCGATGGCCGGAGAGCCGTTGGTGACAGAGATCGTGCTGCGTATCGGGGATGTGTCCACAGAACACGCATCGCAGCCCGTGCCGTCAACCGCGGACGCGGGAACACCCCAGCCGAGTGCCGAACTGCTCAGGGAAGCGGCGCTCCATGCCCAAGGCATTCAGGATCAGGCGCTCCGCGAACAGCTCGCGACCGTCATGGCGCAGGCGTTGGCGATGACGCCGCCGGAACGCTCATCCCGACCGGCCCCTTGAACAAGAGACGCGAATAGGCGGCACTCGCGGCGCTGTCCTTGCCTTTCGGAACCGGCCCGATGCGGCCTTCCTCCTCTTGTTCATCCAATCGGTAGAATCCGCGTACGGATCCTTCGAACCCATCCCGCACCGTCCGATCTTCGCCGGTCACATACCGGTGTAACATGTCCGGCTCCGTCCACCCCTCGTCAGTAAAGACATAGATCGCAATGCGTTGATAGCGTCCTTTCGGATCGTCCACCGTGGTCGGATGGATTTTCATCGGGCCGAAATTTCTGGTCTCTGTCCCGACCTTCCGAAAGCGTTCGATCAACGTCTCGATCTCGGTGTCGCTGGTCCAGGGTGGAACGTGCACCGCCACGACCGAACCTTCCTGAGACCCGATGCTGTAGGGAGGAATGGACCGGTCAGGCCGGCTGAGAAACATGCCGCCCCAGATCAGCGCAAAGGAGCAGAAGAGAACCCCTAGCGCCATCTTCACCACCGTATCCAGCGGACGCTTGGCAGGGAGGCCGGCGGGAGCCACAGCCGGCGGCGGAGTCTGGTGATTCATGACCATGATGAGGAGGGCCGCCTGACCCCAGACGGCTCACGGAAAATTACTCGCCCTCGTCGGGTGCCCCTTCTTCACGCTCGACCAGTCGCACCACGGCGACTACGCGATCCTCATCGCCATCCACATCAAGCAGGCGAACGCCCTGGGTATTCCGGCCGATTTCCCGGATGTCGTCGACCTTACAACGCAGCACCTTCCCTTGTGCCGCCATCACCATGATTTCGTCTTCGCCGCGGACCTGGAGGAATCCGACCGCAAGACCGTTCCGTTCGGTGGTCTTGACGCTGATGATGCCTTTCCCGCCGCGTCCCTGCACGCGATATTCGTTCACGGGAGTGCGCTTGCCGTAACCGCCTTCGGTGACGGTGAGAATAGCCGTGGTGGAATCGGGTGTGATGGTCTCCATGCCGATGACTTCATCGCCCGCCTCCAGGGTAATCCCGCGCACGCCATGGGCTGTGCGTCCCATGGCCCGCACATCTTCTTCCTTGAAGCGGATGGTGATGCCTTGCTTCGTGCCCAACAAAATCTCGCGCTGGCCGTCAGTGAGATCCACGCCGATCAATTTGTCACCTGCGTCGAGCGACAGCGCGATGATGCCGCCCTGGCGTGGATTGCTGTAGGCCGATAATTCCGTCTTCTTGATGACGCCCTGTTTGGTGCCCATGATGACGAACCGATCGGCAGCATATTCCTTGACCGGCAGCGTTGCCGTGACCTTCTCGTCTTTGGAGAGGGCCAACAGGTTGACCAGCGCCTTGCCTTTGGCGGCCCGGCTCGCTTCGGGTATTTCGTGCACCTTGAGCCAGTAGACCTTGCCCGCATCGGTAAAGAACAGCAGCGCGTCATGCGTGGACGCCGTGAAGAGGGTCTCGACAAAATCCTCTTCCTTAATGCCCATGGCAATCTTGCCTTTGCCGCCCCGCCGTTGCGCGCGATAGAGCGTGACGGCATTTCGCTTGATGTACCCGGCATGCGAAATCGTCACGACGACTTCCTCTTCGGCGATCAGGTCTTCGAGCGTCAGCTCCGCTTCTTCTTTGACGATTTTCGTGCGGCGTTCGTCCTGATACTTCTCTTTGATCTCCGTCAGTTCATCGCGGATGATCTTGCGCACCAAGGCCTCGCTGCCGAGGACCGAGCGCAGGTATTCAATAGTCTTCAGCACTTCACGATATTCTTCCACCAACTTGTCGCGCTCCAGCTGAGTGAGCCGCTGCAGCCGCATTTCCAGGATGGCATTGGCCTGGATTTCAGATAACTGGAACTGCTGCATCAAGCCCGCGCGCGCCACGTCGGGCGATTGCGAGCGCCGGATCAAGGCGATCACGGCATCCAGATTGTCCAGGGCAATCTTGAGCCCTTCGAGGATATGGGCGCGTTCTTCCGCCTTACGTAGATCGTACGCCGTACGCCGCACGACCACTTCGCGCCGGTGCTCGACAAAGGCTTCCAGAATACGCTTGAGGTTGAGTACTTCCGGCCGATTGTTGACGAGCGCCAGCATGTTCACACCGAAGGTCGTCTGCAACTGGCTGTGCTTGTATAGATTGTTCAACACCACGAGCGGAATCTCATTGCGCTTCAGCTCAATCACGACCCGGACGCCTTCGCGATCGGATTCGTCGCGGATGTCGGAAATGCCGGTCACGCGGTCTTCCTGCGCCAGGTCGGCAATTTTTTCGATCAGCTTCGACTTATTCACCTGATACGGAATTTCAGTGATGATGAGCCGCTCGCGATCGGTGCGTTCGTCCGTCTCGATCGCGACCTTTGCGCGGACGGTAAGAAGCCCGCGCCCCGTCTCGTAGGCATCCTTAATGCCGGACGTGCCGTAAATGAACCCGGCGGTCGGAAAATCGGGGCCGGGAATTTTTTTCATCAGCTGCGCAATGGTCACCTCAGGGTTTTCGAGCAGCAGGAGCAACCCCTCGATGACTTCGCCCAGATTGTGCGTGGGAATGTTGGTCGCATAGCCGACGGCGATCCCGCCCGCGCCGTTGACCAGCAGATTCGGCACCCGGGAGGGCAAGACCAATGGTTCGACGCGCGACTCGTCATAGTTGGGGCCGAAATCGACCGTTTCTTTTTCAATATCCGCCAGCAGCTCTTCAGCCAGTTTGGTCAACCGGGCTTCCGTATACCGCATGGCCGCCGCGGCATCGCCGTCCATCGAGCCATAGTTGCCCTGGCCGTCCACCAGCATGTAGCGCATGTTGAAGTTCTGCGCCATGCGCACCAGGGTGTCGTAAATCGCCGAGTCGCCATGGGGATGGTAATTACCCATGATCTCGCCGACGATTTTGGCCGACTTGCGGTAGGGCCGGTTGGCGGCCAACCCCATCTCATTCATGCCGTGCAAAATGCGACGGTGGACCGGTTTCAACCCGTCACGCACGTCGGGCAACGCGCGACCGACGATCACGCTCATCGCGTAGTCAAGGTACGACGAGCGCATCTCATCTTCGATCGCAATCTGTCCTAAACGTTCATCTGGCGGCATCTACCCTCCACGGATGCTGAAAATGTCCCTCGGCTTCGTTCCCGGCTCGAGAGGTCCTCAACGTACCCTGAGGGTACGTCTCCGGTCCTGTCTTGCCAGCGGCCTTGCCGAAGCGCCGTTTTGAGCATCCTCTGAATTCACAAAACCAACGTGTCGGCTTCGGTGCCAGTCCTGCTAGACATCCAGATTCCGGACTTCCAGCGCATGTTGCTGAATAAAGTTACGCCGGGGCTCCACTTCATCGCCCATCAGAATCGTGAAAATTTCATCGACGCCGGTCATATCTTCGAGATTCACTCGCAGCAAGGTCCGCTTTTCGGGATCCATGGTGGTTTCCCACAGCTGGCCCGGATTCATTTCGCCCAGACCTTTATACCGCTGGATGTTCAACCCCTGTTTGCCCTCCTCCAGGATGGCCTGCACCAGTTCGGCCGACCCGTTCTTGAGGACCTCGGCCTCTTTGATCTTGATCTTGTACGGAGGTTTCCCCAACCCGATGGCCGAGGGGGCCTGTTTTTGCAATTCACGGAAGTCGGCCGATCCGACTAGTTCGTGCGTCACCTGCAACTCATACGCGATCCCGCCCGTGGCCACCTTGCAGGCCAGCTTGCTCGATTGATGTTCTTCGTCCTCCAGAATGTCGATCGTCGGCTCGGCCTTCGGATACACCAGTGCCAGCGTGGCTTTCACATGGTCCACGACCGTCCGCAGCGAGGCCGGATCCTTCAACACCTCGCGTGTCAAACCCGGCTCATCGACGAATGCTCGCAGCATGTTGGCTTCATGATGCTTCTTGTTGACCTTGTGAAGCAGGCTTTCGAAAGCGATCAGCTTTTTGAGAATCGGCAACAACCGGCGACCGGTGACAAATTCCCGGCCGTTCTCGAGAGCGACTTCCACCCCTTCGACGGCGAGATCCGCGAGATATTCATTCATCGCAGGCTCGTCCTTGAGATACCGTTCGGTCTTGCCTTTTTTCACCTTAAACAGAGGAGGCTGGGCGATATAAATGTAGCCGCGCTCCAACAGCTCGGGCATCTGGCGGAAGAAGAAGGTGAGCAGCAGCGTGCGGATGTGACTGCCGTCTACATCGGCGTCGGTCATGAGCACGATCTTGTGATACCGCGTCCGCGCGATGTCGAACGCATCCTTGTCCGCCTTGTCGCCATCTTCCTTTTTTCGACCGATGCCTGTGCCAAGCGCCAGAATCAGCGTGCGGATTTCATCGCTGCTGAGCATCTTGTCGAAGCGGGCCTTTTCGACATTGAGGATTTTTCCCTTGAGCGGGAGGATAGCCTGGAATTTCCGATCGCGACCCTGTTTGGCCGAACCACCGGCGGAATCTCCCTCGACGATGAACAACTCACTCAACGCCGGATCTTTTTCGGAACAGTCGGCCAGCTTGCCGGGTAAGGATCCACCATCCAGAGCGCTTTTTCGCCGGATGAGATCTTTCGCTTTTCGCGCGGCTTCCCGAGCGCGCGCGGCATCGATGGCTTTGCCGATGATTTTGCGGGCGACAGGTGGATTCTCTTCGAAGTAGGTACCCAGTGCGTCGTTGACCGCGGCCTCAACGATGCCCTTCACTTCGCTATTGCCGAGTTTCGCCTTGGTCTGTCCCTCGAATTGCGGGTTTCGCACTTTCACGCTGACGACCGCGGTCAGGCCTTCCCGCACGTCGTCCCCGCTCAGCGATTCCGTATCCTTCTTGAGAAGATCATTGGCGTTGGCGTAACTGTTGATCGTGCGGGTCAACGCGGCTTTGAAGCCCACCAGATGGGTGCCGCCTTCTTTGGTGTTGATGTTGTTCGCGAAGGAGAAGAGATTTTCGGCATACCCGTCGTTGTATTGCAATGCCACTTCGAGGATGAGATCGGCCCGTTCCGTCTGCACGTAAATGGGTTTGTGCAACGGCGTTTTGGCTTCATTGAGGTGATCGACGAAGGAGACGATGCCGCCTTTGTAATGGAAGACCTGTTCCTTTTCCTTGCGGTCGTCTTTGAGCGTGATCGCCAGGCCTTTGTTGAGAAAGGCCAGCTCCCGGAGCCGCTGCGCCAGGACATCGAAGCTGAACTCCAGCGTTTCGAATATCTGGCCGTCGGGCTTGAAACGGACCTTGGTGCCGCGGCGTTTGGTTTTGCCGGTGACGGCCAATGGCGCCTGGGGCTTTCCGCGCTCGTAGCGTTGCTCGAACACCTGGCCGTCCTGCCAGATTTCCAGCTCCAGCCATTCGGACAACGCGTTGACGACCGAGATGCCGACACCATGCAGACCGCCGGACACCGTATAGGCGCCCTGTTCAAATTTGCCGCCCGCATGCAGGACGGTGAGCGCCACTTCCGCAGCAGATTTCTTTTGTGTGGAATGCATGCCGGTGGGAATGCCGCGTCCGTTATCGACGACCGTGACGCTGCCGTCGATATGGATCGTGACCTCAATGGCTTCCCCGAAGCCGGCCATATGTTCGTCGACGCTGTTGTCCACGACTTCGTAGACGAGATGGTGCAACCCGTCCACGCCCGTGCTGCCGATGTACATCGCGGGTCGTTTGCGGACGGCATCGAGGCCTTCGAGTACTTTGATTTGATCCGCGCTGTAACTGTCGGATTTCGGCTTGACAGAATTGTCCTGCTGGTCGTCCTTGGCCATTCAGCTCCTAACAGAATTCTGCACGGGTCCGCCGGCGGCGGGCTCGCACGATGCGAGCCCTCAACCCGCCCCATGGGTACGTCCCGGACCCGCGCGCATTGGGGCCCAGCCGGACGGGCATGTCGAGCATCCCGTACAAAGGCATGTGGGTTATCAAATCTTGATCGGCATCACGACGCATTTGAAACCCGGACTCTCTGCCTCCTGAATCAGGCAGGGGCTCAATGCGGTATCCATCTGCAACGAGACCGACTCTCCATCCATGACGCTCAGGGCGTCCAGGAGGTAGCGGGCGTTGAAGCCGGTATGGAGCGCCTCACCCTCGTAACGCGCCGCCAATTCCTCCGTCGCCTCCCCATAATCCGGATTACTGGAGAACAAGGTCATCCCACCCGGCGCGAAGGAGAGCTTCACGGCATTGGCCTTGTCCTTCGACAGCACCGACACCCGGCGCAGGGCGCTCTCCAACAATCCTCGATTGACCACAATCCGCTTGCCGCTTTCCTTGGGAACCACCTGCTGATAGTTCGGATAGTTCCCTTCCATCAGTCGAGAAGTCAGCAGCAGCCCGCTCTTGCGGAAAATCATGAGATTCTTCGTGAACCCGATCAGCGGTTCCTCGTCGCCGCCTTCTTCGAGCAGGCGCCGTATTTCCTGAGCCGCTTTCTTGGGGATGATGGCCTTGATGTCCTGAGCCAGCGGCTTCGCGTTCGGGCTTCCGACCTCACGTTCCGCAACGGCCAAACGGTGGCCATCGGTACCGACCAGGCGCAACAGCGTCGTCTTCTTGTCGGTCGTCGACAGACTGACGAGCAGGCCGTTCAGGATGTAGCGGGCGTCATTGTCACCGGCGGCAAACAGTGTCTTACGGATCAATTCCAGCAGTCCCGCCCCGGCCAACGGCGTCAGCCCTTCGCGTTCAATGGATGGCAGCGCGGGATAATCACCGCTCGGCAGGCCGACGACCTTGAACTGGCTCTTGCCCGACTGAATCGTGGTCCAATTGTTGTCCCCCGAAGTCAGCTCGATCTCGCCGCTGGGCAATTCCTTGATGATCTCGTACAACTTGCGAGCCGAAATAGTCACACCACCGGCTTCTAACACGGACGCCTTGTAGAGCCCGCGCATGCCGAGTTCCAAATCCGTGGCGACGATTTCCGCCCCGTCGTGCTTGGCTTCCAACAGAATATTCGAGAGGATGGGCATGGTGTTCCGTTTTTCCACGACACCCTGCACGCGCTGCAGGCCCGTCAACAATTCCTCTCGTCCGATGCGTACCTTCATGGTCGATCTCCCTCAGAGAGCCGTCACGCCCTCAAAATCTGTTCTTTCAGGCCCTCCAGCGTGGTATGCAAGGCGCTGTCGGATTCCTTCGCTTTGCTGATCTGTCGGCAAGCGTGAATGATCGTGGTGTGGTCCTTCCCCCCGAACTGGCGGCCGATTTCCGGAAATGACGCATCCGTCAACTCCCGGCAGAGATACATCGCGATCTGACGGGGGTGGACCAGCGTTTTACTCCGGCGGCGCGATTTCAGGTCGGCAATCTTCACGTGGTATTTCGACCCCACCGCTTCCTGGATATCTTCGATCGACACAATCTTCTTCTTATCACCGATGAGATCGCGCAAGACGTTTTTCGCCATCTCTAGGGTGATCGCCTGCCCCGTGAGTGAGGAGTAGGCCCCGACCCGCACCAGGGATCCTTCCAGCTCACGGATGTTGTTTTTCATCGTTGTGGCGAGAAAGTGGATCACCTCTTCGGGCAGCGCAATCCGCTCATCTTCAGACTTTTTCCGCAAAATCGCGATACGCGTCTCGACATCCGGCGGCTGCAGATCCGCAATAAGCCCCCACTCGAACCGGGAGCGGAGCCGCTCCTCGATATCAGGCATGTCTTTCGGGAATCGGTCGCTGGAGAGGACAATCTGCTTCCTGGCCTCATACAGCGTATTGAAGGTGTGAAAGAATTCTTCTTGGGTGCGTTCCTTTCCGGCCAGGAACTGAATATCGTCGATCATCAACATGTCGACATTGCGGTATCGTTTCCGCAGATCGATCATCTTGTCGTACCGGATCGAATTGATGACTTCGTTGGTGAACTGTTCCGTGGTCAGGTACGCGATACGAAGATCGCTCCGCTCAGCCAGATAGTTCCCGATCGCATTCAATAGGTGTGTTTTACCTAGTCCCACTCCGCCATACAGGAACAGCGGGTTGTAGGCTTTGGCCGGTTGTTCAGCCACCGCCATACAGGCCGCATGGGCGAATTGGTTTCCGGCCCCGACGACGAAACTCTTGAACGTATACTTGGGATTAAGCTGCACGCCGCGCTTTGATCGCGACGCCACGAAGCCGCGCCCGCCCGTCTCCGCAGAGGAAGGCTCCGGCTGCACAGCGGGGGGAGCCTGCTTGTTGTTGATCACGAAGGACACATCCATACGACCGCCACCCTGCGCTGCAGAGACCGCCTCCGCCAACAAGTCGTGATAGTGCTCGCCCAGCCACTCGCCGAAGAACTTGTTCGGCACGGCAAGATAGGCCGTCGTGTCCTCGACTCGATCGAGAACGACCGGTGTGAACCAGGTTTCATAGACCTGCTTCGGCACCTTCTCCTGAATGTAGACTAGGGCGTCATCCCACATCTGATTCATCTTTTCATTTCAATAACTTATAAATGTTCACAGGCTTATCAACAGGTGTGGACAATTCCATGGATCGCCGCCACAGTCCTGATCGCGCGAGGAGAATTTTTCATTCCTTCTTGTGGACATCCCAACACCGGGCCGACCATCGTCAATCTCCTACACAGCGGCCCTCACGTTATCCCACAACACACCCTGCCTTATACACCATCTCATCAACATGGGCTAGGTTCTTCCATCGCCAACAGCCACGCGTCTTCTCCCGCTCATCCACAGAACTCACAAGACCTACTCCTACTCCGACGACTCCTAATTTTCTCTTTCTAGCGAAGATATATAAGAGAAGAGTCGTTAGGTTAGAGCACAATGGTTCTTTCATGTTCGGCAATCAACGTCACGAGGTCTCGATACGAAATACAATTCTTGGACTCAGACTGCACGGAAGGATTCGAGCCTTGGGACAGGACATAGACCGGACCGGGAAAGGCCGGTACCGAAGCCACAGCTTGTTCGAGGAGAACCAGTGACGCAGTTCCGGCCACGTCGACTTCTTCGACTGACGGTAACAGAGACTGATTCGAATCGCGAATAGGTTGTCTTAATAAATATAAGGTCTTACGAGCGGCCATGTGTATTCCCTCTCACTAAAAGACCAAGACTCGCTCGGCTCTCGTCATAGCTTGGCGTGCCAGGTCCAGTGTGCCTTCCGTGGCAGCAAATCCATCCTGCAATGCCGGTTGTGGCCCGGCGGCATGTACGAGAAGAAAGGGAATCTGGAGATGTTCGAACGAGGGCAGGTATTTTTCAAGGATGTCGATATCGACAATTTCATCCGTATCCTCGGCCAAGAGCTGAACGGCCGGACCCATCAGGACTACGGTGATGGGATTCTCGCCTGCGGCCAATCCGAGGGCGATCCGAAGTGCCTCGACGGGAAGGGCAGAGGTTCGCGGGTCCTGCCGAATGATCAACACGATGGAAGCTGTGGGGGGCACAGTCAGATCCTCAGGAACGTGGTTACGTGAACGCGAGGAAACGGTCGCAACCGTTTACAATATTTGAGAGCACCACCAACCCGCACAGGGAAATCCGGGGGTCCAACTGATCCGTCGAGACCCCATGTTGCTGACACCCGTAGGCACAGACGAAGAGTTTCATGCCGCGTCCGACGAGGTCGCTATACCGCGGGTCGCGAAGATTCTTCACCCCTTCATCGATACAATAGAGATACACATCGTGACCCTGAGCCATGGCTTCGGATGACACTTGTGCCACAGTCTCCACACTAGGGTGAGATGGGGGTGTGGATAATAGGATCCCGATCTTTTTGACGCTCATACGAATTCGTCTGTGGAAAAACTTTAGGAGTGCTTAAGAATCAACAGTTTATATATATAAAAGTGAAAGCGGAGCGTACGAATTTTAGGCAGGAAAGTCAACTGGAAAAAGGCGCCGATTCCGGTGTACGGAGTCGGCCCTGCAGGGAGGAAACCAGGTCTCGAAGAGGCAAATCTTCTTGTGCCTTTGTCTGCATGTTGCGCAGGGTGGCGGTCCCCTTCTCAATTTCGTCGTCACCAAGCAGGATGGTATAGAGGGCGCCGAGACGGTCTGCCTGGCGCAAATGGGCTTTCAGTGACGTCGAACGAAAATCCATGTCGGCGGGGACCCCGGCTTGCCGGAGTTCATCGAGGAGTGCACATCCGACGTCGACGGCTTTGGTGCCGAAGGCGGCCACGTAGATCCGTGGAGCCGAGGGGACAATCACGGCGTCCGGCATCATCAAGGCAATTCGTTCAAGGCCCACTGCAAATCCAACAGCCGGAACGGCGGGACCGCCGAGTTGTTCGACAAGGCCGTCATACCGTCCGCCGGCCCCGACGGCATTTTGTGCGCCCAAATGCGAGCAGGTGACCTCGAAGGCCGTCAGGCAGTAATAATCGAGGCCGCGAACGAGGCGAGGATTCAGGTCGAACGGAATACCGACTGACTGAAGGCCCGCTGTGACACATGCAAAATGGTCGCGCGCTGCCGGAGAAAGGGAATCGGCCAGGCGAGGTGCGTCCTCCGTGGCGGATCGGCAGTCCGGGACCTTGCAGTCGAGCACGCGCAGCGGATTCCCCTCGATCCGGCGCTGACAGTTCGCACAGAGGCGAGTCTCCACGCTCTTCAGAAACGCCACGAGGAGAGGTTTGTAGCGCGCCCGATCGTCGGAATATCCAAGATTATTGATTTCGAGGGTCAGCCCGGGCAGAGACAGATCGGACAAGAGACGCCAGAGTAGGGATATGACCTCAACGTCGGCGCGCGGGTTAGCGATGCCGAAGGATTCCACCCCAAATTGATGAAACTGCCTGAGCCGGCCGGCCTGGGGCCGCTCGTGTCGAAACATGGGACCGGTGTAATAGAATTTCTGCGGCCTGGGATCAGCTGCGCGATTATGTTCGATGAACGCGCGAACCGTGCCGGCCGTGCCTTCCGGGCGGAGGGTCAGGGAGGACCCGTCGCGGTCGGCGAACGTATACATTTCTTTTTCAACGATGTCCGTGGTGGCGCCGATGCTCCGCGCAAACAACGTCGTCGTTTCGAAAATCGGGACCCGAATCTCCTGAAACCCGTAGCGCTGGGCCCAACGCCGCCCCGTGTCCTCGATAAACCGCCAGCGAGGAGACTCTTCCGGCAGCAGATCTTTAACGCCTTTGATCGCTTTAATCATCACGCTGGTGGGCACTTCCCGGTCATTCGTGCGGGACTATAACGGCGGGCTTGCGGGCAAGTCAACGCGGTCGGCAGCTTCATCTCGCGAGAGACGGTGCTGTTGCACCGTCTTTGCCGCGGGCGTATAGTGCCCTCTTTGTAAAAAATGGCATGGTGCCGCCGCGTCAGTACGTTCGCCGCATACGCCACGCACTCCATACTGCAAACCTATGACGACTCCATCCCGCCGCGTGATCGCTCTGGCTCCGATGCCACCGGAGAAGTCCGCCTATGCCTTGGCGCGCTACAGTCGGTCTCCGGACTCCATTGAAGAGAGCCTCAAGTGGGTCCACGGCCATTCATCTGAAAAATTCTGGGAACAGTTTTATTTCGACTACGGTCATGGTTCGATTGCGGATCTCGGCCACGTCATTATCTGTTTTGAACAGATTTCGGAGTTGGCCGCGATTCGGTTGGAAGACGAACAAGTCTGGGACGGCCAGGCCAAGTCGAGTCGGTATCAAAACTTCGCCTCCTCCAGCTGGTATGTGCCGGACACCATTCGAGGGCAAGAGACGGAGGCGGTCTATCTGGGCATTCTTCGGGGACTGTCGACGGTCTACCGCGCCCTGCATGATCCGTTGAGCCAATTCCTCACCGAACAGGAACCTCGCCCAGATAACATGACTCCCTCGGCATATCAGCGGGCCATCGCCGCACGGGCATTCGACGTCACTCGGTACTTGCTGCCCTTGGCGGCGCAAACTAATGTCGGCCAGGTGGTCAGCATTCGGACGCTCGAAAAACAGATCACCCGTTTCTTGTCGTCGCAGATTCCCGAACTTCGTCAGATCGGGGAGGATTTACAGGATGCCTGTCGAAAGCCGCCCGTGAATGTGTGGGGAGAGCTGTGCGGTCAGTCGGCCGGTGCCGGGGAAGCGATGGCCCCGACGCTGGCGCGATATGCGAAACCGAATGTCTATCAGGCCGAGGTCTATAGTGACCTGGCCCGCTATGCGAAGGATGCGCTCAAGGGCACGGGATTGGACCAACCCTCTGCCTGGGGAGCCGCAGAGCCGGTCGATTTGATTGAGCCGCATGATCCGCTGGATGAGGTGGTCACGACGCTGCTCTATCGCGCCTCGCAAGCCCCCTATCGGAAGATCCTCGCGGTGGTTCGTGACTGGACGGAGAAGCAAAAGCAGGACACTCTGGAAGTCGCCTTTCGCAAACGCGGCCCGTACGACGAATTGATCAAGGAATTCCGGAGCGGGTACGCATTGATCTTCGACGTGATGATGGATATCGGCGGCTGGCGCGACATGCACCGGCACCGGCGCTGTCAGCAGGTGCAGCAAAATTTCACCACGGTGCATGGCTTCGACACTCCACCCATGCTGATCGATGCCGGCCTTGAGCGGGAGTACCGCGAGGCGATGGGGCATGTGAAGGCAGATATCGAACAGTTGCGGAAGTCGAGCCAGGAAGCCGCGCTCTACGCTATTCCCTTTGGTTTCTCCGTGCGCTGTCTGTTCAAGATGGACTTCGCTGAGGCGGAATACATCGCCAAATTACGATCCGGGGTGAAGGGGCACTGGTCCTATCGTACCATCGCCTGGCGCATGAAAGAAAAAGTTACCGCACGGTATCCCGTGCTCGGCGCGCGCATGCAGGCGACTCCGCCCGACGTGCAGGATGCGTTGACGCGGTGACCGGCGACCAACCTGTTATGCACCAACATCAGCACAAGATTGACACAGCGCTCCTGGCGGGGGATTGGGACCGCTTCGGGTATGAAGCGGGAGTGTGGGTCCGAACGGTGGAGGCGGCTGGAGAAAAGGATCCTTGCCCGTACTTTGCCCTCAACGTCACGCATCTGCTACGCGGGGAGTTTGCGGATGCCTGGCGGGTCCATGCCCATGCGTTACAGGAAACTGCCGACATCGACAGGGTGGGGGGCTGGCTTGCAGCGATTCTGAAACAGCATCCCGACAATGCGCATGTCAACCTGGTGCAGGGGATGTTCCTCGCGCAGTCCGGTCAGTCCGAACAATCGGTGGTGTTTTACAAAGAAGCGGCGAAGCTTGCGCCTCAGTCAGCCTATCCCCATTACTTTCTGGCTCAGATCCATGAGCGGGCGGCGCATCTGGAAATGGCGATCAAAGAGTATCGCGAGGCGGTGAAACTCGACCCCTCATTTGCCGCGGCGCGCACCAATCTCGGTGTGGCCTACCAGGAACAGGGACGGCTTGAAATGGCCATTCCGCAATATCGCGAAGTGATCAAGCTCAATCCCAACGACGCCGTGGCCCATGCGAATCTCGGTTGTGCGCTGGCAGAGCAAGGGAAGGTGGAACCGGCGCTGCAATCGTACAAAGAGGCCCTACGACTCAATCCGAACGATGCCGAAATTCACTTTGCGCTCGGCGGTGTGTATGAAACCAAAGGCCGCATGGATCTCGCCATGAAAGAGTATCGCGCTGCCACGGAGGCCAATCCGGATCTGGCCCCCGCCCATACCGCACTCGGCTGGTTGTTGATGGAGCAATCCCGCCCGACGGAGGCCATGGATGCTTTCAATCGCGCCGTGAAAGCCAACCCCGAGGAAGCTCAGGCGCTCTACGGCATCGGCAGAATCTATGCTGCCAAGGGCAAACGGGAAAGCGCCGCCGAAAACTTCTCCAAAGCCATTCGCTTCGAAAAAGATCCCGCCAAGAAAAACGCCATCATGAATGCCCTGCTCTCCAGCGGCCAGGTTGGAGATTGACGGGTAGTTCGTTAGGGAGCCAGTGACCGGACCAACGCTCTCAGGGGCGCCAACTCGGGCGACTCGTGATCTGGAAACTCGACGGTGTGACGGCGTGCGCCGTCGGTGACGGTGATTCGAAGCTGAAAGAGGTCTGCGCCCGTGATCTCGCCGCCAAGCGCCGTCGGGAGACCAAAGAACCCTGCGTTCCCCACCAGCTCCTCGATGCGCCGCGCTTCCGCAGGCGGCAGCTGCGCCGTATCGACCGAGGCCAGTTCTTCTTGAAGCCCCGCGAACCCGCCGGTTCGCTGAATCGCGATCTTCATCTCTTATCCTCGGCAGGGGCGCGACGGCGGCTCGGGATGCGATGTGACTGCCCGAGCCGCCAGGACGCTGCTGCAGTTACCGATGGGAGGGCTTCACCCGACCATTGTCGCTGAACAGGCTTCGAAGGTCCTCCAGATCATCCTCGAACACACGGTCACCCTGATTGTATTCAGGCAGCTGCATGGTTCCGCAACAGCCGCGCCGGTCTTGGGCGACTCCGAGTTCTTCCGCAAACGCGGGCAGGAGCTTCATACCGACCTTGTGGTCAGCCGTGAGCGGAGTCGGCGAGACGACCACCTCCCGCACCGTGAATCGGTTCCGAATGAAGTTTCGGTACTGTACCGGCTTGCCGTCCGTGTGCGCAATGGTCAGCATCTGATTGGCGATGTCTGCGAACGTCGCATTCGCGGCCGGGGCGGCGGCGATGGCTCGCACGATCAGGCCAAACAGATACTCTCCGACCTCGAGCAGCACCCTGGCGTCGTCCCGCAGCCCGGGTTTTCGCTCGAATGCAAACATATCGGCGAGGACATCGTAGATTCCTCCGGTAAACACCTGTGACAGATCGTGCACCTCGTTCGTGACCTCGCTGAGCTTGAGATCGTTGTCCGCATTGCGCAGGCCGTTGGGGCGGCCCAGTGCAAGGCCGAACTCTTCCGCCATGTCGGCCAGGAAGGTCTTGTCATGCAAGTTGGCCTTGGTCTGCGCAATCACCGCCTCAACCTGGTCGAGCTGTGAGAGCGTCAGAAAGATCGCGCAGAGGTCACCGAACGATTCATGCAATCCGCCGGTTTGCGGCTGGTTGCTGGGGTCGAGCCAGCCCGGTTTCAAGCCATCCAGGATGGCATGTCCGGTTTCGTGCGCGACGATATCGAACGAGCGGCAGGTGAACACCTGCGGGGTTCCTGGAGGACTCCCTGGTTTGGTGAAGAAGAAGAATTTCAACGCCTTGAGATTGCGACTGTAGAAGGCGTTTGGGGTGACGCCGGCGCGGGGGAAGACGCTGATCGCATCCGTGTTGGAGGCGCTGTTCCATTGCCATGGCGCCACGGCCCCGCCGCGGGCCCGTTGGGCAAGGGTCAGCATCTGCCGCACGACGGCAAACGTATGGACCGCATCGAACTCCTGCGTTCCGGGCGTCTCAATATAATCCGCCATGGCGTTTGGTGAGACGAGGGGCAGGCCCTGAATGGAGATACGACTGTCTTTCGGCCCCGCCAGCATCAAGCCGGGAAGAAAGGCTTTGCGAATCCCGATTTCACTGACCGAGGGATCCTGCTTCCACATCAGGACGCGGGAGCCGATGATCCGAGGAATAGGAATGGGGATCGGGATCACCACTCGGCCGGCTTCGCGTTCGGGGATGATGCGAATGGCCGGACGGCTGGCGACGCCGGTGGTCGCACGCAACAATTTGCGATGCTGCCGGTATTCACGTGTCGGGGTGGGAATATACCCGATGGGAACCGTCATGCTGGCCGAAGGGCTGCCCGCTTGGTCGGTGGTCGGTCTCATGGTAGCCGTCGGACCTTCGATGATCTCCTGAAGCATGGCTCGTACCCTTGTCCTTTCTGAGTCGATGGCGGCCGCGCTGGCCTCTCGATCCTGAGCACCGACTCGATGTGGGGGCGACTTTTTGTGTGTGAGCTGGTTGGTTCGTCCGCTGGATGACGTCGTGGACATACGACTCACCTCCTTTCTCTCCCAAGAAGAAAAGGCAAGTGCCGTACCCTCTCGAAGAGCGAGTCCACGCTGGACGTGCGCTGAGGTGAGTTTCGAGATTTCAGGTGGTTGACAATGGTGGCATTGTTACCTCATTTCTACCTAGGTGTATCTCAGTGGATACAGGTAGGTGTTCGGCGTATCGAATCCCGTACAGGGTCCGCGCTCCGTGAGATGATGCTGACCGGTCGGAGAGCCTGAGGAAGGATGCGACGAACAAGGCTCACGCACGCGTCGAGCGCGAGTGAATGGAACGATGTGCAACGATGAGGAGGAGGTCTAGAGTTCCCGGATGGCGCCCTGCAGAACGGTCATCTGAGTCATGGGATCGCCGGAGGCTTGGAGCTCCGCGCGGATCTGTTCTTTGAGGTAGTTGGTGTACCCGATTTTGTCGATGAGCAGGTCGAGGAAACGTTCGGAGGACAACAGGCTTTGCGCCTTCAGTTCGTCGATGGTCTCGTCGCTCACCGGCACATAGCTGCTGCCGATGTGGAAAATGATGTTGTAGTGGCGATCCCGCCCGAGCCGTTCGAACCGTAATCCCTTCACGTGCCGTCCTTCCTCTTACAAGCCAACGGGGGCACATTGTAGACAATCATCGGGGAGAAGACAAGGTCGGCGTCCCCATGGGAAGGCATGCCGGGGCTCCGTTTCGCACCGTCGGACTCAGGACTTCGCGCTTTTTTTGCCGAAGTAGTCACGCCGGCTGACGGCCACATCCGACACGAACATCACGCCTGAATGGCGGTCGAACAACGGCCGGAGTCCGGCCAGCACCGGCTCCACTTTCTCCTCCGGTACCACGGCCATGATCATGATCAGACTCTCCTGCTCGCTGAACATGAAATGGGCCTCGCGCACGCCGTGATGGCCCTTACCCGAGATGTTGCCGATGATGGTGTAGCCGGTCGCTTCCACCTTGTCCAGCAACTCCGTGACAAACGGCCGATGCTCCCCGGATACAATGACGCGAATTTCTTTCATGGGATGCAACGTGAGTGCGGCCATCTCTCCACTCCTTTGAAAAAGATCCTGCGAGTTCGTGCTGATGCCATCTGTGCGCTAGGCGTCGCCCGGATGCCTGACCCGACGCCAGACTCCCGACGGCATGTAGCGGTACCAACTTCCATCTTCAGGGTCCAGCGCGGCCAGATGGACCCATTCGTTGTGGTAGAAATGCTGCAAAATTTCATGCCGGGCGATGAGTTTTTCTATACGGGCCCGCGAGGCCTCTACCAGCGTCAGGAGACGCATGGGTTCATGGTAGGGGACCTCATCATTCATGACGGTCTGCCAGGCCAGACCGAGCCGGAGGTCGCTCCAGGGACCGGCCATGATGCCGATGCGTCCGACGACGTTGTGATAGATCTTACTCCCGCTTCCATAGACCTCGTTGTCGACGGCCGAGAAATAATGTTCCATGTTGATCCACTGCGCCACCACTTGCGGCGCAGTCAGGAGCACTTCCAGCCACCGGTCGGTCGGATCCTCCCGATAGTCGTAGGATTGCAAGAAGACACGCCCGCCGAGATTCAGCCCCTTCGTCAATTCGCGGCGGCCGATGATAAAGGTCGTGTTGCCGGAGAGGCCCCATTCCGGTCGTACCTGGCTCCAATCCGCACTGCGACCCGCCACATGCGCCGAGGCTTCGTTGAGGGCCAGCACCACACCGACGTCGGGGAAGCGTGTACAGCGCTCCTGACTGGTGAGTTGCGCGGCTTCGCGCAAATCGTCGTACAGGCGCGCGACATCTTTACGGTGGGTCGGGGGGGCGTCTTCGAGATCGAAGAGCTGCACCTCGTCGGTCGTGGTATCGACCTGCCCGGCAAGGAAGTGCGTGTCGGAGGGAATATCGATGCCGCGTTTCGCCAGCCGCTCGCGCACCGGTGGCCGATTGGCCATGGCGGCCAAGGCGCGCGCGTTCGGCTTCCCCTCGTTCCCGCCGCAGGCGCCGCAATCCAGCGCTGATTCGAAGGGATTGTTCTCCGTCGTGCTGCCGTGGGCGCAGAAGAGCACCAATCGCGCAAAATTCCGCACCAGTCCCATCATGCGCAAGGCGGTCTCGACGGTCAGCACCTGCTCTTCGAGCGTGAAGCCGGTACGGGTGATCCGCTCCTTCTGACGCGAAGCCGCGCGGCGGTTAATGCGGTAGTGCTTGCGTAAATCATTGAGGAACGCAGCCAGCTGCTCGGAGGACAGCTCGACTGCCTTGGCGGCATCGGTCAGGTATGGGTCCACCGGGGCGTCGTCATCCAGCGCCCGTCGTCGCAGGGCCTCCACGAACTCGGCTTCGACCCGGGAGCCATGCAGCCCGAGTTGGTCGCGCAAGGCTTTCCAGATTAAGGCACGCTGCTCGGAGACCACCATTTCCTCGGTTTCGGCCGGGGCCAGTTTATCCACGGTCAGGATGGTTGCGATCGGTGGGACGAACAATCGTCGCACCCAGGTCGTCAGGCGTTTGTACAGTGCGGGCACCAGCGTCTTGGCCATCATAGGAAGGGCATAGAACCAGCCGAGCGACTCCACCATCACGTAGGGAGTGACCACGTTTTCTTTCAGATCGTGCAACAAGGTGTGTCCGGCGTGGACGAGTTTGGCACGCGACTGGTGTTTAGAGATGTAATGATCCAGATAGCTCCGCGGAATCTCGCGCACTTCGTTCTTGGCGCGCATGATCACCGGGAATTGCTCGGTCTCATGTTCCTTGCCCCAGGCCCGGTAACGGATAAAGACGGCGAAGAAGCCGGCGAAACCGTAGGTGTCGTTGGCGCCCGTCGATTCGAGGTGGCGGCGGAACGGCTCGGACCGTACGTCGATGCAAAAAACCGTTTGCGAATGGGGCCGGACTGGTGGCCGGTGATCAGGGGCAGCCGGCTGCGGTTTGGTCGGCGCGCGCTGCAGCATGCCGAAGAGATGCTCGTGGTAGCCGGCCTCGAACGCCGTCAGCCAGACCGGGCCATGTGCCGATTCCGGAAACGTGTCGATCCAGTCCAGAAGTTGTCGTAGGGCCGGCAGCGGGGCGTCCATCAAGAGCGTCGGCACGAGTTCCAGCGCCTGGGCGAGCGTCAACAGGCGCCGAGCCATCCCCCGTTGCGCGGCTCGCTCACGCCGTGGGCCATACTCGATCTGGTAGTGATGGGTGAGCTGCTCCCATTCCCGCGCCAGCAGGGACGAGTTCTGCGGAGGCCCTGTTTGGGCGTGGAGTCGGGCGACCCGAGCGGCGTACGACGCCGGCAGCCGGCCGGCGACCCATTCCTTCCGCATGTAATACGCGTGGGGCTGTTGGTCCATGAAGCGCAGGATGGCGCGATAGGTGCCATCGATGCCCAACTCGCGCTGACAGACCTGCTGGACCAGTTCCCGCACATACCACAGCCGCACGGCCAGGAACTTCACCAGACCAACGGGATAGGCCTGCTGCCAGGCGTAGTCATTTTCTTCGGCCCGCCATTTGATGAAACCGGCCCATCCGGGCAGGGCCGCGAGCTGGAGGGACAGGTAGTCCTGTCTGAACTCCAGCGGGATCTCGAGTGCTTCGAGACACTCGAGCACGGTGTCTTCCGGATGCTCCGGGAGGGCGGCAATTTTCCGGCGGCTATCGTCGATGCCGCAGGTCATCCATTCTTTCCCGGCGGCGTGTTTCCATGCGGCATAGAGGCCCTGGCGCCGTTCGGGCATCGGCCAGGTGGCGTGGCCCTCGTCCAGGAATGCCTCGCACCATTTCACGAGTTCCCCGTTGATTTGGGCGACGATCGTGGACCCCACCGTCCGGTCGCACCAGCTCGTCAGTGTCAGATCCCGTCCGAGGGTGCTCACATCCTCACGGATGGTCGCGGCCATGAGGTCCTGCACGTTCGGCGTCGAGAAGGAGACGAGGCGTTCGGCCAGCGCGTCGATGGGCTCTTCGTCCGGCGCGCGTTCCATGAGCCGGTCGAGCGGTTCGTCGGTCGGATGGGAGAGGCCGTGGGTCAGGCAGGCCCGCAGGACTTCGCGATGAGCAATGCGGCAGGATCCGAGGTCGACTTCTTCAGGACGGGCCTGAGCGACCAGGGCGTCGTCGACGTGCCGGACCAGAATGCGTCCCGACTTCAAGTACCGGCGGTACATGTCGCCGGAGAGGTAGCCGTTCCCGCCCAAAAACTGCTTGCCGCGGCGAACCGTCTCGGTGAAGGGCAAATACTCCAAGCTGTGTAACGGATTGTGGTGGACGAACGTTCGCATGGGCCAGTACTGCGCGATGACCTCGCTGGCCAATCTGATCGTGCCCCGCAATTCCATGCGGCGGGCTTCAAGATCGGTCTGGTCTGGTGAGGAGATCAGCGGATCCATGTGTTCCCCTGTGAGGCAGTCGACACGGGAGGCGTCGGCGCGTTCGATTCGAACAACCGGGAAGGCGCGGTCCCGAGCACTAACAACAAGAAGAGCAACAGCACAAGCGACATGAACTCGGTCTGGCGGAGGTCTTCGTAACGGACTTCCAGGCGCGCTCGACCGAACACGAGTTGTTGCACCAGTTCAATCTGATACCACGAGGCCGTGAGCCACACGAGCATGATGATCGCGAAGGAGGCGGACGGCGTAAAGGTCGGCAGGAGCAGCATGCTCAAGAAGCCGGAAAATACGCCGAACGGCGGCATGCCCAGGGCTGCGAGCGCGAGCAGTGCGAGCAGCGTGCTGAAACGGGGCATGGGATAGGCCATGCCGCCGAGTGCTCGAAGATCGACGTCGCCGTACCGGGCTCGGATCGCGAACCAGGCCAGCAGCAGGCCGCTGGTGGCGAGCCCCACGGCGCTGAGATAGATCGTGGCCGGAATCGGCGCGGTTCCCGTATCGGCGACATACCACCAGAGCATGCCGAAGAAGGCCAGCGCGGCATAGGCCAGGCGCGGCAACGGTCGCGACTGAATCAATGCCCGCAGCGACCCGTAGACGGCACTCGCGAGGGCCAAAATCCCCAGGGTGCGGAGCACCGTGCCGGAGAGGGTCGGGAGAATGACCTGGAGATCGTGAAACCCGACCATGGGTAACAGCACGGCCAGGAACGCGGGGAGATTGCCCGGCAAGCCGCCCACCGTGGCGACGAAGCCGCTGTGGACCGGCAGCAGCGGGAAGAGCGTGGCGCAAGCCACCAGCGTGGCAATGTTCGAGGCCGGAGTGGGAAGCGTCAGGGCCAGGAGCGTCGCGATGAGGCCCAACGAGAATGACGAGAGTCCCCGCCAGGCGTCCGGTGCCGGATCGGGTTGATGCCGGTATAACAAAGCGGACAGGAGGATGAGCAACAGGAGCAGCAGGATGGCATGGGCGAGCCCCTGAGTGGTCAGGGTGCCCAGCCCCAGGCCCAGCAGAATGAGGGTCATGGGCCAGGCTGCACTTGTGTCGCGGTGCAGGGGCTGGCCGAGCAGCGACAGGCAGGCCGCCAGCGGCAGCAGGCAGAGAAAGGGCACGCCCGAGGCGGGTTCGCCCAGAACCAGAGCCGAGCCGATCACGGAGCAGAGGCTCGCCACAGTGGTCACCAGGGCAACCGTTTTCATCCGTGGAAGAGAGGCCTTCAAGAAAACGGAGAGCCCCGCGCCAAGGATCGGCAGAGCGAGCAGCAGCCACGGTGCCATCCAGGCTCGCATCACAACGGGCCTCCGACGACTACCCTCACACCCTGTCCGGGCGTGTTTGACAGGTGAGGGGTCACGACAGGCGTTTCTCCAGGCGATGGGCGACGCGAGTCACGAGGCGGCCGATATGTAGGTAGGCCTGATCAAGGTAGAGCCGGTTCGTGCACACGACATACAGTCGAACGAGCAAGGCCTCGATCCAGTGGGGAATGGTGATCGTACGGCCATGCGCGTGGGCATAGAGATAGACCCAGCTCAGCACCGTCATCAGGGTGGTGCCGACGACCAAGCTGTCGAAGAGTCGCCCGGGAAGTGCCGCCGCCTTAAAGTAGGAGGCCACCTCTTCGGGGTTCGGGTACAAGAAGCGGGTGAAGCTCTCCACCGCAAACAGATAGGTGAAGACCACGATGACCAGGGTCACCAGCATGGCGGCAGAGACTTTCCACGAAGCCACGGCACGGATGCGCGTCAGCGAGAGGATGGCCTGCGACGAGGTGACCCAGATGAAAAACAGGAAAATGACGGTGCCTTGCGATTCGAGCAGCGGAATTCTCAGGACACCGTGAGTGACCAGCAGGATGATCAGCGGCAACACCAACGTGGTGAAGAATCCGGTCGACCAAGTCAGGTTGGAGAACTCGCTCTCTTCCGCCTCCCGATCGAGGTGGGGAAACGACGGCTCCTGGCGGGCCTTATGGATGACATTGCCGCAATTGAGGAACACGGTGCCTTTGAACAGGCCATGTGCGATCAGATGGAACACGGCGAGGGAAAAGGCGCCCAGGCCGCATTCCATGATCATGTAGCCCATCTGCCCGATGGTCGAAAAGCCCAGCGTTTTCTTGATGTCGTTTTGAGTCAACATCATGGTGGCGCCGAGGATGGCCGTCAGCATGCCGATGATGAAGACCACGTGTAACGTTGATGGACTCAGCCCGTACAGCGGGGCGAGCCGGTTGAGCAGAAATCCTCCGGCATTGATGATGCCCGCGTGTAACAGGGCGTGGATCGGCGTCGGGGCGTAGAGGGAGCGGGGCAGCCAGGTGTGAATCGGGAACTGGGCCGACTTGCCCATTGCGCCGCCGAAAATAAGCAACGTCACGGCGGTCACGCCGTTCATCTCCCAACCCAGTTCGGGCCAGATGAAGAGCGTGATGGGCGTCTCCGCGGCGCGTGTAAACAAGGTCTGAAACTCGAACGTGCCGTACAACGAATAGGCTAGGACAATGCCTGCGAGGAAGGCGGCATCGCTGAGCCGCAACATGGTGAACGTATTGGCGGCGCCGGAGAGGGTGGCGGCGTGGCCGTGATTGTGGGCCAGAAGAAACAGGAGCCAGGAGAGAATTTGCCAGAAGATGAACAGCATCACCAGATTCGCGCTGGAAACCATGCAGAGCAGGACCGCGGTCGTGAGGCCCAACATGCCCAGATATCGCCGATACCCGCGATCCTGATACATGTACCCCATGGAATAGCGATAAATGAGCGTGGTTACGCCGGTGATGAGGACCATCATGACGGCACTGAGCCGGTCAATGTAGAAGCCGATCGGGAAGGCGAGATTGGAGATGGCCGCCGGATCGTACCACTGAATAGTGACCGGCCCACCGGAGGTCACCAGCGCGAGGGTGAGGAGGGCACCCAAGAACGACGCGACGATCGGGAGGAGCCCGGCCCGCGCATTCTGGTCCTGTTCGGCGCGGTCGCCGGTCATCACGATGAAGGCCGTCAGCAACGGCAACAACGGGACGAGGACGAGGAAAGACATGCCGACCCTCTATGATCCATGAAAAGAAAAAGGCCAGCCGACGGTCCTTGCAACAAGGAACCAACGACTGGCCTGCACTGTCCCCGGCCTTTCCCAACAGGGAAACACCGGCAAGACCCTACTGCCTGTCTCATTGCATGACTGGTGTGGGTCCGGGCCGCGCACGAATCACGACCTTTCGTCGGCACCACCGGAAAACTCCGGTAGATGTAGCCGTGCATCCCCCGTAATTGCAAGCGAAAAGTCGGCGAACCCGGAGGGTGAGCGTGGCCCTGTTCGAGGCGGGGCGGAGGGGGGTTGGAGTGGGGAAGCAGCCGCGACTATAATCCGTCCGACCATCGCGCAGACTCACACGAAAAGGATAGCAGGAACCGTGGCCAGTAAGGGTGAAAAAGAAGCCGCCGTTCGGACGGCGATCATCAAATTTGAGCAGGAATTCCTGGGCCGCGGTCCGGACGAGGTGCGGGTGTTCATTGTGCGCGATATGCTCGTCGTGCGCTTGAAGGGAGTGCTGACGCCGGCCGAGCGGCAATTGGCCAAGACGGCGGAAGGCATTGATATGGTGAAACGCCTCCGCCAGAACCTGATCGCACAAGGGCGGGAACGCCTGTGCGAACAAGTCGCGGAACTGATCGGAGCCAAGATCACGGCGCTCTTCACGGATATCGATACCGTCGTGGGTGAGCGCATTTTTGTCTTTACGTTGGAGTCCGACCTGGAAGCCAACTTCCGGTGACGGGGAGAAAGGATAGGCCGGCATCCTGCGGACCGGCGTCGAGGATATGACTCTCCACACGCTAGAAACCCTCCGCTTCGATAATCGCTACGCGCGATTGCCGGAAGCCTTTTATGCCAAGGTGAATCCCACTCCCTTCAGCAGTGCACCGTTCCTGATCAGTGCGAACCGGATGGCCATGGAGTTGCTCGACCTGGACTCGCGCGAAGCGACGAGATCGGAATTCGCCGGGGTGTTCGGCGGCAGCCTGCTGGTGCCGGGGATGGAACCACTGGCCATGCTGTATTCCGGTCATCAGTTCGGGGTGTATGTGCCTCAGCTCGGCGATGGGCGGGCGATTCTCCTGGGAGAAGTCCTCAACGAGCGCGGCGAGCGGTGGGATCTGCATCTGAAAGGCGCGGGCATGACCCCGTTTTCCCGCGACGGAGACGGGCGTTCGGTGCTGCGGTCGGCCATCCGCGAATACCTCTGCTGCGAAGCGATGCATGGCCTCGGCATTCCGACGACGCGCGCCCTCTGCCTGGTCGGCAGCGACGAGAAGGTCTACCGCGAGCAGGTGGAAACCGGCGCGACTATCGTCCGGATGGCGCCGTCGCATGTGCGGTTCGGGAGTTTTGAAATCTTCTATTACCGGAAGCAGCATGAGCATCTTCAGCGATTAGCCGACCACGTGATCGAGTCGCATTTCCCCCATCTGGCGTCGACCGCCGACAAGTATCTCCGTTTCTTTGCAGAAGTGGTCGAGCGCACGGCGGCACTCATTGCGCAGTGGCAGGCGGTGGGGTGGTCGCATGGCGTGTTGAACACCGACAACATGTCGATTCTTGGGCTGACGCTGGACTACGGTCCTTATGGGTTCATGGACGACTACGACCCGGGCTTTATCTGCAACCACTCGGACTATAACGGGCGCTATGCCTTCAATCAGCAGCCGTACATCGGTTTGTGGAACCTGAGTTGCCTCGCACAAACCCTGTTGCCCTTCGTGCCCAAAGAGGAACTCAAGGCCGTCTTGGACAGCTATCAGGAGACGATCGATCGGTTCTATCGAGCTCGCATGTCGAACAAAGCGGGATTTGCGGAGGAGCGTGCTGAGGATCCCGCTCTGCTGGACGAACTGAAATCGCTCATGGCCGGCAGCCGCGTGGATTACACGATCTTCTGGCGCGAGCTTGGCGCCTTCTCATCCGAGCCTGGTGCGAAGAACGAACGGCTGCGGGAACACTTCCTCAGTCCTGAGCAGTTCGATGTCTGGGCCGCTCGATATCGGGAACGGTTGCACGCTGAGCAGAGCCGCGACGAAGAACGGCGTGTCCGGATGGATCGCGTCAACCCGAAGTACGTGTTGCGCAACTATCTCGCGCAAGGAGCCATCGAGAAGGCTCAGCAGAAGGACTATGCCGAGATCGACCGCCTGCTCACCTTGCTCCAGGATCCGTACACGGATCACCCCGACATGAATTCCTACGCGGCCGCTCCGCCGAACTGGGGCAAACATCTCAGTGTGAGCTGCTCGTCATAGCGGTTCATCTTCACGCGCCATTGTCCTCACTAGCTATGCCACGGTATCCAATTGGATACGGCTCTGTATCCTCGTCGATACGACAAGAGCCCGTGGCCGTCTCAGTTTGCGCATACACCCCATCAATTATCTTGCCGTTCTCATACTACGTAGTTGGCATGAGAGATGCTGCATTTACGTAGAGTCAACGAAGTCACCCTCAGCCTTGGTCGATCGGAGCAAGGGACTGCGTATGGCGTTCAAGGGAGACGATTCCACCCTATCCTTGGCCACGACGGTCACCTTGGCCCTCGCCGTGGCTGCCATGGTGTTCACGAAGAACCCGCTGCAGAGTTCAAGGCCGCCGAGCATGGGCACGGGATTGCACCAAACGACTGAAGAGCTGAAAGTCCCGGCCAGGCTCTGGGAGGATCCCTTCACGGCAGTCGAAAGGGCGTCGGATGCGAACAAGCAATTCTCCGTCCTTGCCATCGACCGAAGGAGCATCGAGCTGGGAACTGTGGCGGTGAGTCCTCAATCACCCCGCATCACTGGTTTGGACAGCTTGCACCGGAGAATCCGGGACATTGATGCGCTTGGTGAACGAATCCTGACATTGGTGGTGATGACCCAAGACGGATCCTCGGTTGAAGCAGTGGAAAACCGTATCCGTGACCGATATGCCGTAGCTGCCGCACTGGAAGTGGGGTGTTTCGCCCCGGAGAAAGATGAGTGGTTGTCGTACTTCACCTGGAACTATCACATTCCCTCACGGAACCCAGCGAACGAGAGCAAGCTCCTTCCGCAATCCACGCCCTATGAGTGGTACAGTCGGAGCCCGATCGGGTTGTGCCATGGATCGAACGAGCTGTTCGAAGAGATCCGTCATGTGTTGGTCCTCTGGGTGAAAGCGGAGGAAGACGAGGGGACAACGCTTACGCGTATCGATTCGTTGCTCTACTGGATCAAGCCCAGTGGTGCTATGGCAACGAAACTCGTGGGTCCTCGTAGCTCGGCAGATTTTCGGGCAATACTCAAAGAAATCGAACGGACAGCCAGTAGTTCTGAAGGTGCGCGGGCGCATTATCGTTGGCAAGATGACAACGGTACCCTAGAGTTCTACTCCCCCTGGGCCACCGCCATGCCCGGTCTGCTGTCCTATTTATCTGGGCTTGAAGGTGTGAACGATAAGCGAGACTGCCGTTCCTATGTCGCATGCAAGCAAGTGTTTGAGGGGCTGCTGACGGCGGCTGGTCTGGTTCTCTCCTATCGCGTCACCAGTGACGACGTCCTCCTCGAGTCCCTCGTGAAGGAGCTTCACAGGCGGCAGGTCGCGATTGAACATGACAGGATCGCGCTCATCGGAGAGTGGGATTCGTTCTATGCCCGAGCCCTTCCGCTCACCTTCGCTGCCGCGGCCTGTCAGTATGTCGGCAAGTGTCCCAGTCTTGAAGAGGGAATCGATGATCTCCTCGCCGGCAAGCGGTCACTCGGTGAGTTCAACATCTTGCAATATAGTTATCTGAGTGGTTTGGATGGTGACGCCTCAGATGATCGGGCCAGGCGCAGCAAGGTTAAGGAGGGTAGTAAGGAGAAGGACAAAGAGAAAGCGGAAGGCAAGGAGCGATTCCGCGATATCGACTCCTACGAGCGGCCGGAAGGCCAGGCGCAACTCGATTATGTGCGGCGTCTTGTGGCTCGTATCAAGGCCGAGTCTCAAGACAGTGGTTCTGCCGGCGATCGATCGACCGAAGCGAAGAGGGGACAGCTCAAGGCCATCGGAATTCTTGGACGCGATACCTACGATGCGCTCCTGATACTCCAGGCGGTGCGAGAGCAATTTCCGAACACTCTGTTCTTTGCGACCGATCTGGATGCTCGGTATTTTCACGAGGATGAACAGAAATGGACGCGCAACCTCATCGTGGTTTCCCAGTTCGGTTTGCAGCTTGGGTCTTCGTTGCAACAGAGTATCCCGCCGTTCCGCAACTCGCTCCAAACCTCTGCGTTTTTCGCGGTGCTGCAAGCGATTGGTCGAATAACGTCCCAGGGAGCGAACGGCCTTGTTCCGCCCCGAATCTTCGAAATCGGGCGCCATGGTGCGGTCGATCTAAGCCTTGATCATCCAGGGGAAGGCTTGCGAAGGATCCACCCGGTCAGAACAGATGTCGATCCCAGCACAGGAGGACTCAGCCTACCGCCCAGAATCGGCCTCCTCTGGATAGTGGGGTTGGTCTTGGTTTTTCTGGCACTCTGGGGATATGGACGTCTTTGGAACTGGTTGGCGGCGCAAGAGGAACGAAACCCGACGCAGCGCCGTCTTCTCAGGATACAGCGTGGTTCCTGGATCCTTATTCCCGTCATCCTGGCTCTTGTGGTGTGGTGTCAACTTCTCCACTTCCCTTATGCCGAAGATGAGCCATTTTCCTGGTCTGATGGTGTGAGCATTTGGCCCACGGAAGCGCTGCGACTCTTGTCCATCTTCCTGTGCATGGTATTCCTGATCAAGGGCCACGTCGATTCGGTTCGCAATATCGACGAACTCACGAACTCCTTCTTCTACCATGTAGCTCGCCAGCCCAAAGACAGCGGATGGCGCAATGCACTGAAAGGATTCTGGGGCGATCTGAATTGGATGTTTCACGGTTCGACTCGGGACTATCCTGGCACCGTCAGCGCCCTATGGACGCGTTACCGCCAAGCGCACATGTGGCTTCCGCGCGCGGGACGGATCACTCTCGGCTTAGTCTTCTATTTTACTCTAATCTTGCCTCTGTGCTTGTTCATGAACGGTGGGGAGCTGCGGCTCTTCGTGCCCTGTCGAGGCACATTCAGCTGTTCCGCCGACAGGGTGTTTATAGGTTTGAGTGTCCTGTCGTTTCTGGCCTTGAATGTCGCCGTGCTGGATGCAGTGATTCTCTGCACCAAGTGGATCCAGGAAATGCCGGCCGCCGAGGGGTTGAATGAAATGCAACAGATCCGCCTCATCGTCGAGAGAACCAGAATCGTCAATCGCCGGATCCTCTACCCGTTTTTGGTACTCTTCCTTTTGATCGCCGCCCGGAGCCATTATTTTGACCATTGGGACTTTCCACCAGTGCTCATTCTGGTATTGACCGTCAATAGTCTTGTGGCTCTTGCCAGTGCCAGCCTGTTATACCTGGCGGCTATGCAAGCCAAACGGCGGATTCTTGCGCCTCTACAACAGCGGCTCGACCGTCTTGCCCAAGGGCCCGTTCAAGCGGGTTCTGCCGCCGGGGAAGAATTACCGGACAAAGCGTGGCGGCAGATCATCACCGACATCGACGGCATACAACAGGGCGCCTTCGTGCCGTTCTATCAGCAGCCCGTCATCCAAGCGACGTTGGTTGCCGCGCTCGCCTTCCTGCAGTACTGGTATCTCGGCCAATAATCCCATTACACTGCGTGTCATGCTGATAAACGTCCCCGGCATTGACCCCACGACAGGTTTGACGAAGGAACGGTAGCTTCATGGGTGTTGAAAAACTCGGCGGTCTCACGGTTCGCCTGACCGGCGGGACCGATGGCAAGGGCGGGGGCAATGGCCCGTGGGTGGTGCTGCTCCATGGATTCGGCGCGCCGGGGGACGACCTCGTGCCGCTCAGCGAATATCTGGACGCGCCGGCGGGCACGCGGTTTCTCTTCCCCGAAGCGCCGATTCAGATCCCGATGGGCTTTGGCGATTCGCGCGCTTGGTGGATGATCGACATGGCCCGTATCCAAGCGGATCGAGCGGCGGGCAAGGTCCGGGACATGTCGGGTGAGATCCCGCGCGGATTGCCTGAAGCGCGTGCCCGCATGAAGGGGGTGCTCGACGAGATACGCACGACACTCGGTGCCGATCCTGCGCGGACGGTGTTAGGCGGCTTCTCGCAGGGCGCCATGCTATCTTGCGATGCGCTGCTTCATAGCATGCAGCCCTATGCAGGACTCATCCAGCTCTCCGGAACCTTGGTGGCAAAACAGGAGTGGGCGCCGCTGTTGACGAAACGAAAGGGACTGCCCCTCTTTCAAAGCCATGGCACGCAGGATCCCATTCTGCCGTTCAGTATGGCCGAGCGGTTGCGTGATGAATTTCTTCAAGCCGGCGTGACGGTCGAGTGGCAGCCGTTCCGGGGCGGCCATGAAATTCCTGAACCGGTCTTGCGCAAGCTGGGCAGCTTTCTCGTGAAGACGATACGGTAGACGCATGATGACGTCCTTTACACTGACCGGTGCTGACGGGGCAGTCCTTCGCGGTGATCGTCTTGCAGGCAAGGATCGGCAGGTCCTGTTCATCACCGGATTTCTCTCCAAACGCTGGGGCAACAAAAGCAAGGCACTTGCCCAATGGTGCCAGGAGCGAGGATGGGGCTTCTGCTGCTTCGATTTTCGCGGGTGGGGCGATTCAGAAGGACAGTGGGGAGACTATCGGCTGCTTCAATGGCTGGAGGATGCGGAGTCTGTGACGAATCTGCTGGCCGATGGCCCGCCGGTGACGATTGTCGGCAATTCCCTGGGCGGCTGGCTGGCCTGGCTGGTCGCGCAGGAGCAACCGGTCGTCGAAGAACTCATTCTGATCGCCCCGGCTTTTAACATGATGGATCTGCGCGCGACACAAATCTCAACCGAGCGACGCGCACAATGGCAGGTGGCCGGTTCTATGCCCTGGGATGACGAACCCTTGCACAAGGAGGCGCCGATTCCCTGGCATTGGGTCGAGGACAGCCAAGCGCTCTGGCGCCGTCGCCTCACCATGCCGCGTCGCATGAAGACGACCATTTTGCATGGTCTGCAAGATACGGTGATCAAGCCGGAAGGCAGTTGGGCCTTCGTGCAGCATGTGCTGTCGCAAGATCCGGAGTTTCCTATCGAACTATTGCTGAAAACCGGCGATCACCGGCTGAGCAGTCCGGAGCATGTGGACACGATCCGGCGACTGGTGGTGAAGGAATAGCGATGTTGGTCTTAATTCATAAAGAATGCGGCGGCCCGGCGCTGGAGGAATCTCCGGTCGGAGAAGTCTGCGCGGTTCCGGTCGATCGGTTTCCATTTTCTTGCTTCACTTGTCTGGAAGAAATCGTCGACGAATCGGAATTGCGGCTCACAGAAGATTTGGGCATTTGACCCATAAAGGAAGGTGAGAATTTCATGTCATCGTTAGGAGCACATAACAGCGGGCCGGACGAAGAAGGCCCCGACGTTCCCGAACCGTCCCATGCCGAAAAGGCCAGAACCTTGGTGCATCTGCAGCAGACAGGTGGCCTCTCGACCATCTCGCGTAAGCAACCGGGCTGGCCGTTCGGATCGGTGATGCCGTACGGGTTGGATGATCAGGGGCAGCCGAGTTTTTTGATCAGCACCATGGCGATGCACACGCAGAATCTGCTCGGGGATCCGCGCGCGAGCCTGCTGATTACCCCGCCGGAAAGTCAGCGTGATCCGCTGGGTGCGGCTAGGGTCACTCTAATGGGCTCGGTCACGAAGGTTCCGAAAAACGAAGTCGCACCGGTGCGCGAACGGTACTTGTCTCGTCATGCAAACGCGGCCTATTGGGTCGACTTCGATGACTTTGCCTTTTTCCGCATGGCACTGGCGGACATCTATTTTGTCGGGGGCTTTGGTTCCATGGGCTGGGTCGCACCGGCCGAGTATATGGCGGCTGCGGTAGATCCGTTGGCAGAGGCTGCATCCGACCTGATCCGTGAGATCAACAGCGCACAGCAGGAGACGCTGCTGCTGCTCGCGCGCGAATGCGGCAAGCTGGAGGCCGAGCAGGGGAGTATCACGACGATAGACCGACTGGGCTTTCATCTGCGCGTCAAAACACCCGACCGCATGCAGGGGGGACGATTTGCCTTCACTCACCCGGTGCGGACAGCGCAGGAGGCACGGGCGGGTCTTGCCGATCTGGCAACGAAGGCGAAGGCTGGGGCGCAAGTGCTGCACTCCCTGTAACCGCCGATGGAAATCTCGGGGCTTTGCTTGGTGGGTCGCAATGGGGTCTGCCGGGATTACTTCCCCTCGATTGCCTTCCTAATCTCCGCGCGCAGCACGTCCGAATGCGGATTCTTCACCTCGCGACGAATCACGATGTCGGTGGGCGAGACTGCCTTGCCGTAATAGGCGCGGCTCCATTCCTCCCGCGAGATGAGCGCCGCTCCTTCCAGCGACACACCCGCGAACAGACCTTTGGCCCGCACGAACGACAACAGATCCGCACTGAGATTGGGCGTCGTCGCGCCGGAAACGCCGGCGCCGACCGGACCGACGGCGACCGATCCATCCGCCCCCAGTTTGAAATTGCCCAGCAGCAGCGAATCGACCCCGCGTTGCGTCAGAACTAACAACACCACTTCCGACATCTGCGCGCCGAACTGAAAGCCGAAGCTGGCGGCGCCCATCGTGAAGAAGGCCGGTTCGCTCCATTCGCCGGTCTTCTCGTCTTTGGCGACAAAGACGCCGCTGCCGCCGGCTGCGCCATAGATCAATGCGCCCTTCATGTATTGCGGCACGATGAACAGGCCTTTGGCGTCTTGGATGTGGTCGCGAAACCAGGTCATGTTGGAATCGGCCAGAAAGTTCGAGAGCGTCATGCGCGACTGGTCCACCAGATCGCGTTGCTCGCGGTCGTCCGCAAGGGCGGAGGCGGCTCCCGTCCAGGTGAGTAGGGGCAGGAGCAGCGCCAGGATGATGCGGCAGGACGTTCTATTAATCCATGCGTTTGGAATCATGAGCCGGCCATCCTGCGCGGTTGTGAATCATGCCGCGCTTTGTTATGGTCATCGATTGCACGAACGAACAGACGACTCACACTCTACTGAGGATGGCTATGGCGACGAACGACAAGCAAGTTATTTTTTCACTGGTCGGGGTAGGCAAGGTCTATCCGCCCAAGAAGCAGGTGCTGCGCGATATCTACCTGGGTTTTTATTACGGCGCCAAGATCGGCGTCCTCGGCTTGAACGGGTCCGGAAAAAGCTCATTGCTGAAAATCATTGCCGGTGTGGATCCAAATTATGTGGGCGAGATCACACGCTCAAAGGGCTATAGCGTCGGCTTGCTTGAGCAGGAGCCGCAGCTCGATCCGAACAAAACCGTCAAAGAAGTCGTGGAGGAAGGCAAGAAAGAACTGGTCGCCTTGCTGCACGAATACGAAGCGGTCAGCAACAGCATGGGCGATGCAGGCCCCGATGAGATGGAAAAACTCATCGACAAGCAGGCCCAGTTGCAGGAGAAGATCGAGGCGGCGAACGGGTGGGAACTTGAAAGTGAACTTGAAATCGCCATGGATGCCCTGCGTTGTCCGCCCGCCGATCAAAAAGTGAGTGTCCTCTCAGGAGGCGAAAAACGCCGTGTGGCGCTCTGCCGCCTCATGATCCAGGAGCCCGACATTCTGCTGCTCGATGAGCCGACCAACCATCTCGACGCCGAATCGGTGCAATGGCTGGAGCAGCATCTGCAACAGTACAAGGGAACCGTCATCGCGGTGACGCACGATCGGTACTTTCTCGACAACGTCGCGGGCTGGATTCTGGAACTGGATCGCGGGCACGGCATTCCGTTTCAAGGCAACTACACCTCCTGGTTGGAGCAGAAGCAGGAGCGGCTGGAGAAAGAAGAGAAGGCCGAATCGAAACGCAAGAAGACGCTGGAACATGAATTGGAATGGATCAGGATGTCGCCGAAGGCCCGCCAATCAAAGGGCAAGGCACGCCTCAATCGCTACGAAGAACTGGTCAATCAAAAACAGGATCAGCTGGCCGCCGAACTGGAAATTTATATTCCACCGGGGCCTCGCCTGGGCGACGTCGTCGTGGAGGCCAAGGGCATCAGCAAGGCCTTCGGCGACAATGTGTTGTATGAGAATGTCGAATTCAGCCTGCCGAAAGGCGGGATCGTCGGCGTGATCGGGCCGAACGGCGCCGGCAAAACGACCATGTTCCGCATGATTATCGGCAAGGACAAGCCGGACAGCGGCACGATCCGGATCGGCGAAACGGTCAAGCTGGGGTATGTGGATCAAGACCGATCGCTTGATCCCAACAAGACCGTCTACGAGATCATCTCCGATGGCCAGGATACGGTGATGTTGGGCAAGGCCGAGGTCAATGCCCGCGGCTACTGCGCCCGCTTCAACTTCGCCGGGACCGACCAGCAGAAAAAAGTTAAGGATCTGTCGGGCGGAGAACGCAATCGCGTCCATCTGGCCCGGATGCTGAAGGAGGGCGCCAACCTCATCATCCTCGACGAGCCGACGAACGATCTCGACGTCAACACCCTCCGCGCCCTGGAAGAGGGGTTGGAAGGGTTTGCCGGTTGCGCCGTCATCAGCAGCCACGACCGCTGGTTCCTCGACCGTATCGCTACGCACATTATGGCTTTCGAAGGCGATAGCAAAGTGGTCTGGTACGAAGGCAACTACAGCGAATACGAAGCCGATCGGAAGCGCCGGCTCGGCAAAGAAGCTGATCAGCCGCACCGGATACGGTATCGCAAGCTGACCAGAAACTAGCCGGCTGTTGAAAAAGGGCTGCCGGCGGCGTTCTCGCGGCGCGAAAAGGCTCCACGTCCCGCAGAGGGTACGCCTCGCCTCTCCGCTGGCTGCGGCCTTGCCGGACAGCCTTTTTGAACAGCCTGCCACGGCCACTGTGTGAGTCTATGAGTCTTTGAGAGTCACCTGGTTGAGGTATGCTCGTACGGTGTCAGCATCCTATTAGCGTCCGCCCCAAAGCCGGAATTCCTTACTAGAGACACATCCGTTTTCCCGACTCAGCCGTAGATTCACACATGAGCTTGTTACTGGGACGTTCCCTCGGCTGTTGGCTCGCGGCGCTGCTGCTGGCTTCTCTGTCTTGCACGACTGCCGACCGTCCTCGGGCCTTTTCTCCTGATCCTCGCCCTGCGCCTACGAGAGCCACATTACAGTTGGGACAGAAGGAATTGGCCGATGGCCGGTTCGTCGGGCTCGCCTTTTCCGGAGGCGGGAGCCGCGCGGCGGTCTTCGGTGCGGCCGTCATGAAAGAGTTGGACCGGGTCGGCCTGTTGTCGCAGGCCGATGTCCTCTCGGCCGTGTCGGGCGGCGGGCTGCCGGCTGCAGCCTATGCCCTGGACGGCTATCGTGACTTTAATTTTCAGAACGGTTTTGAGGAATTGGTCGGCCGTGACATTCAAGGCGCCGTAGCGGGGCCTTGGTACCAAGTGCCCCACAACCTGCTTCGGTACTCCTTCAGAAACACGATACCAGCAGAGCCGGTCATCCGCGCTCTCGACGAAACACTGTTTCACGGCGCGACCTTCGCCGATCTGAATCCCTCGAGACCTATCTTACTATTGAATGCGACAGATGCCCTCACGGGGGATCCGTTGGTCATTGCCGAAGAACGGTTCGCACCATTAGGTATTCCTTTGGCCCCGTTCAGCATCGCCAGGGCCGTGTATATGTCTGCGGCCTACCCCGGTGTGTTGGAGCCTCTGAAGTTGACGGATGGACGTGCCGGCATGAACGGCGCATCGTCCGATCCGATCTTTGCCTATGATGGCGGCGCGGCCGACAACTTGGGCATCCGCACACTGGTGCAGGTGCTGGAGGAGGCGTCGGCCAGCCGTTCGTTACGCGATCTCTTCCCGCAAGGGTGTTGGGTGATTTCCATCGATGCGACGGGCAGGCAGAGGAATGACACACGAACTCCACTGTCCGCCGCCGCCGCCCTGCTGCGAGGCCATCGCCGTAATGTATTGGAGCTGGCGGGAATTCCTGCGTTCCAGCAGGATGTGGCCCAGTTCGGCACGTTCCGGATCGGCCAGGACGGTGCCGGGGGAACCTGCCGATTCTGGCATGTTGCGTTGCGCCAGTTGCCGGACAGTGATCCGCTGGGCGAACAGGTTACGCACATCAAAACGAATCTGGGGTTGCCGGCTGGGGATCAGGCTGCGCTGATGGCTGCGGCAGCCCGCCTCGTCGCGAAAGGGTTCGAGGAGATGAACGGAATGGCCGGCTGGGCCGGTTTGCTTCGGACCAAGCCGGCGCTGCTGTCACATCCATGACGCAGACCACTAATAGACAGCGAGTCTTTCTCACCGGCGCCACTGGATACCTGGGGTCCCGGCTTCTTCCTTTGTTGCTTGAACGGGGCCATGACGTGACGGCGTTGGTTCGCGCGGCATCCGCGAAGAAGGTTCCGGCCGGGTGCCGGGTCGTGGTCGGCAATCCATTGCAGGCGGACACGTTCGCAGAATCGGTGCGGGGACACGATACACTCGTGCAGCTGGTCGGCGTGCCGAAACCATCGCCTTGGAAAGGGACGCAGTTTCGCGCGGTCGATGGACCCAGTGCGCGGGCGTCGATTGCCGCCGCCAGTGCAGCCGCGGTCAGGCACGTTGTGTATGTCAGTGTCGCCCATCCGGCCCCGATCATGCGGGAGTATATCGCCGTCCGCCGTGACTGTGAGGCTGCGATTGCGACGGCGAGGTTGCTCGCGACGATTCTCAGGCCTTGGTATATTTTGGGTCCGAAACACTGGTGGCCGTTGGCGTTGCTGCCGGTCTATCGTGTGTTGGAGCGAGTACCTGCGACAAGAGAAGCAGCCATGCGTTTGGGATTGGTCTCGATTCGGGAGATGCTCGCGGCTCTGCTGTGGTCGATTGAACATCCTCCGGTGAAGACGAGGGTGATCGAGGTGCCGGATATTCGCCGTCTGGGGCGGAGCGAACCGTGAAACCGGTCGCACTCATTACCGGCGCTGCCGGTTTGATCGGCGGCTATCTCGCCAGAAGCGCGCCGCGCTGGGTGCCTGGGTGGGAGGTGCGCGGCGTGACCAGGGCTGAAGTCGACCTCACCGATCGGGCGCAGGTACAACGCCTCTGGAATCATCACAGGCCAAATCTTGTTCTCCACTGCGCGGCGTTGAGCCGCACCGGTCTGTGTGAGCAAGATCCTGCGCAGGCCCGGTTGATCAATGTCGAAGCGACCCGGGTCCTGGCCACGCTCGCGCGGGACGTGCCCTTCGTCTTCCTGTCCACCGATCAAGTGTTTGATGGGGCAAAGGGATGCTACGTCGAGACCGATGTCCTTCGTCCGCTCAACGTGTATGGGAAGACGAAAGCGGAGGCGGAACAGGTCGTGCTGGGAAATCCGGCCCATGCAGTCGTGCGCATCGCGTTGACGGCGGGCACGTCACCGACTCGGGACCGGAGTTTCGTCGAAGATATGATGCGGGCTGCGGCGAAAGGCAACAAGCTCACGCTCTTTACGGACGAGTTCCGTTGTCCAATGCCGGCTGGTGCTTTGGTGCGGGCGCTCTGGGAATTTGGCGTGCAGCGCCGGTCGGGTGTGTATCACCTGGGAGGCCAGGAACGGTTATCCCGCTGGGAGATCGGAGAGCTGCTGGCGGTACGGTTTCCAGAATTGCGATCTGCAATTCAACCGGGATCGGTCGTCGGGTATCAGGGTCCGCCCCGGCCGCCGGATCTGTCGATGTGTAGCGACAAGATGCAGGCGCTCTTGTCGTTTCGCCTGCCGGGCCTCCGCCAATGGCTATCGGATGGGTCATCGGTCGGCGCTGATCCCTGGGACTATCCCCATCAAGAATCTCGATAGATCAGTGGGGGAGCGTGCGAATATAGGCCAGCACGTTCTGAATATCGCGGTCCGAGAGCAGGCCTTTCCACGAAGGCATGTTCGGTTTTCCTTCGTGGATAGTGGCGAGCAGCGCGCGATCTGATTTTTTCCTGGTCGCGGGCGCCGTCAGATTCGCCGGATCGGGTCCGAGCAACTTGTAGCCATCCCCTTTGCCATCAGGACCATGGCATCCGGCGCAGTGCTTGACGAACAGCCGTTTTCCTTTTGCCAGAGTATCGGTCTTTCCCGCCGTTTCACCACGCGCGTCCGCCTGAATCAGGACTGTGCCGGCGATCGCCATGACGATCACCATCGTAGCGATATATCTCCCCTTCATCTCTGTTCCTCCCGTGAGTGACGTCACACCTTGCTCTGATATACGCGATCATACGCTCGCTGTGGTGGCAATGCCATGCGACCTGCGGTCCGTGTGTTGCGCAGGACGTCGTAGTACAATCATCCCACCACGGGCGTTGACTCTTGTGTCTTCGCGTTTCACCTTCGACCACTGATCTCATGACCGCGACAGACCCCCTGTCCCTCATCATGACCGCCTGGGCTGCTTCGGCGCTCCTGATGGGTGCGCTCTGGCTGCTTGAGCGCCGTCTGCGGAACTTGTCGATAGCCGATGTCGGGTGGTGTTACGGATTGGCCCTCGTGCTGCTGTGGTATGCAGGATTAGTGTCGGGAGAACCGGCGCGGCGTCTGTTGGTCTGCGTGATGGTCGTCGTCTATGCGGTCCGCCTCGGCACGCATGTGCTGTTCGATCGACTGTGGGGAAAATCGGAGGACGGTCGCTACCGCGCCCTGCGCCTTCAATGGGGCGAACAGGGCTCGCTGCGCCGGTTCTGGTATTTTCAATTGCAGGCTGCCGCCATCGCCTGGTTCTCCTTGCCACCGCTGGTCGTCATGCAGAATCCCTTTCCGCCGTTTCATCTCGTGGAACTACTCGGCCTGCTCCTGTGGATTGTTGCGGTGACGGGGGAGGCGGTGTCCGATCGGCAGTTGGCGGCCTTCCGCCGTCAACCTTGGAACAAGGACCGCGTGTGCCGGGAAGGACTGTGGCACTACTCGCGCCACCCCAATTACTTTTTTGAATGGCTGCACTGGTGGAGTTACGTGGTCATGGGAGTGGCGAGTCCGTTGGGCAACTGGGGTTTGACGTTGATTGGTCCGCTCACGATGGGCTGGGCGCTTTTAAAGGTCACCGGCATTCCCTGGACGGAGACGCAGACGATGAAAAGTCGTGGTCTCGAGTATGCGGACTATCAGCGCACGACCAATGCGTTTATTCCCTGGCCGCCACGTCGACCCTAACAGGAGGCCGAAAAAGTCCGCCAGCGGCGTTCTCGCTTCTCGTCGAGGCTCACCGTACCACAAGAGTACGATTCACCTCTCCGCTAGCTGCGGCCTTGCTGGAAGAACTTTTTAGGTCTCCTGTGGACGCCTGATAGGATAAATGGCTGCTGTTATGGTTTGGCGAGTTCGGCCAGCCGCGCGCGGGCCGTCTTGGCGGCGGGACTGTCCGGATACTGACGGAGGATGTCTTCGTACAGTTCTTTGGCATGGGTCAGATTGGTTTGGCGTTCTTCAAACTGGGCGGTTTCGAGCAGTTGCGACGCCTGATCCTGGCCGCAAGCCGAGCCGCTCAGAAGCAGAACTGCAATGGTGCATGTCAGCAATCTGTTCATGCGGCGGTCCTTTCGTTGATCGGTCGGATGCGTGCCGATGTCAGTGTGTGCCATGTCTGTATCCGTTTCCAGCGAGATGGCAGAGACGAAACCACATCATTACGAGCCGGACTCTTCCCGGATGCCATACCGTGGAGAGGTAATGGCTTCGCTTCTGCAGCGGGGACAACGACTGGGGCGCGTGAGCCTGGTTCGATCGCGAAAGGCATACGTACAGTCCTGGCAGTATGAGGGTTCCAGCAGAAATGTCCGTGACGCATCGCGAGCGAGGGTTTTCACAATGTGGGTCAAATGATCTTCCACCTGGCGCTCCGGCATGCCGAGAAGCTGGGCCAACTGGTGAGACGATAACAGGGTGCCGGTCAGCAGCGTCATGATTCGCTGCCGGGGCGTCTGTGGTGGAGTGATCATGCCGGAATGATTGTAGGGGAACCGCGTGCCGATGAAAAGGCAGGAATGAGCGACCGCGATCTTGCTATACTACGCGAAACTGCCTGCGCGTTCGCGCAGGGAAAGACGCCGTTATGAGTGGATCGCAGTGGGACGAGTTGGCCGAATTGGCATTGTCTCGTGTGCGCGCGGCCGGAGTCGAGTATGCGGATATCCGCCTGCTGGACACAACGATGCGCACGATCAGCGGTGAAGACCGGCGCATCGCGCATATCCGCGAGTCCACCGATCGAGGGTTCGGCATTCGAGTCCTGCACCGCGGCGCCTGGGGCTTCGCCGCCAGTTCCATCATTTCTCTCGAAGAAATTCCTCGTGTCGCCGATCTGGCCGTAGAAATCGCAAAAGGCTCGGCTTCGCTCGCCATCACCAAAGTGCATCTCGCGCCGGAGCCGGTCCATGAAGACCGCATCGTCACTCCTTGTCGTTTGGATCCCTTCGCCGTGGCGCTGGAAGAACAGACCGCGCTGCTGCTCAACACGATGGAGGTCATTCAGCGGCATCCTGGTGTGGTGAGAAGTCATGCCAGCTTGTGGGCGCAGCGTGACCGCAAACTGTTCGTGTCTACCGAGGGCTCGCACCTGGAGTTCAACCTGCTGGCAGTGCAGGGAGACTGTACCGCAACGGCCGTCCACGATGGTCGATTTGCGAGCCGGTCCTTCAACACGCCTCACTTGCGAACAGGGTATGAGTTGGTGCGGGATGCCGACTGGACCCGTGAAGGGGCGCGTATCGCCGAACAGGCGGTGGAAAAGGTGCGGGCTCCGGCGATCGACGCAGGGCGGTATGACCTGGTGCTTGATCCCGAACACCTATCATTGACGATGCATGAGTCTTGCGGCCATCCGAGCGAACTGGATCGCGCCCTCGGCTATGAAGCGAACTATGCCGGAACCAGTTTTCTCACACCCGACAAGCGCGGCACGTACCGGTATGGCTCGCCGCACGTGAATCTGGTGGCGGACAACACTGAACCGGGCACGCTGGCGGCGACCGGATATGACGATGACGGCGTCGGTTGCCAGAAGTGGGACATCGTGCGAGAAGGCATCTTTGTCGGCTACTGCACCAATCGCGAAGTGGCGCCGAGAATCAAGGAAGAACGCTCACGCGGATCGAACCGTGCCGACAGTTGGGGATCGGTTCCCATGGTCCGGATTGCCAACATCGGTCTGGAGCCGGGTCGGGCCACGCTGGATGAGCTGCTGGCCGACGTGAAGCGAGGTATTTATATCGAGGGTCATGGGTCGTACAGTATCGACCAGCGGCGGTACAATTTTCAGTTCGGCGGCGATGCGTTTTGGCTGATCGAAAACGGCCGGCGGACGCATATGGTGCGGGATGTCATCTACCACGGCATCACCCCGGAATTCTGGGGGCGCTGCGACGGCGTCGCCGACGCCAGCCACCGCCGCCGGTACGGGTTCATTACCTGCGGAAAAGGGCAACCTGGCCAATCAGGCTGGATGACCCACGCTGCTTCTCACGCCCGCTTCCGGCGCGTGGATGTCATCAGCGGACAGACGAAGGCCGACGCATGACCTCATCGATTACGTCCTCATGGCCGAAACTGACGAACCGCCAGGAATTCGAGTTCCTGGCCGATCTCGTGATGAGTCACTCCACCGGCGATCACACCTTTGTTTCGTTGCGCGATAGTCACGGCGGTACTACTCGGTTCGCCAACAACCAAGTCATTCAAAATGTCAATCTGCGGCGGGGCAGCCTGTCGATCACTGTCGCCTTCGGGCGCCAGCATGGCACCGCGAGCACGACGGATTTCACTGCCGGGGCAGTACGGGAAACCCTCAAGCAGGCCGAAGCGCTCGCCCGTCTCTCGCCTGACGATCCGGAGTATCTTCCGCCGGTCGGAGTGCAAACGTATCTGTCATTGCCGACCTCCCGCCCTGAAACGACTGCCGCGGGCCCGGCACGCCGGCTGGACTATGCGCGTGAAGCGATCGGGCAGTGCAAGATGGAAAATCTGAACGCTGCTGGTACGGTGTCGTCCGGCACGGCCACCGTGGGTCTGGCCGCAGAGACAGGATTGCGAGCCTATGAGGAACGCACCGACGCACGGTTCAGTTTGACCGTCCAGGCCGGCGACGCCACCGGCTGGTCGGCTGCCGCCCATCGCTCCATCGACCGTTTGCATGTACAGGAGCGGACGCTGGCGGCCATTATCAAGGCGAAGCGCGGAGCGGACGAGCCGCAAGAGTTACCGCCCGGGCGTTACACGGTCATCCTGGAACCGGCGGCGGTCGCCGGACTGCTCAGCTGGATGATCTGGATGTTGGACGCAAAATCTTTTTACAAAGGGACGAGCCCGTTCAGCGGAAAATTGGGGTCACGGATCATCGATCGCCGGCTGTCGCTGTTGAATCAACCGGCCCATGCGGACCTCCTGGGAAACGGCTTCACGCATGAAGGATTGCCGGTGATCGAATCCGGATGGATCGAGGCCGGCGTGCTGACTCAGCTCCTGCACGATCGGTATACCGCGCGGGAACACCAAATCGAGACGCTCACGACATTGGAGTCGCCCTACTTATCAGGCGAGCGCCCCATCGGCACGCGGGTGGACGACCTTATTCGCACGACGCAACGGGGTATCCTCGTAACGAATTTCTGGTATATCCGCCCCGTCAATCCGTCTGACCTGACGCTGACCGGTATGACGCGGGATGGAACATTTCTGATAGAAAACGGAGAGATTACGTCAGCCGTCCGGAACTTTCGCTTTCACGAAAGCCCCTTGCGCGCCTTCAACCAGGTGGAGGCCTATACCGCGCCGGCGGAGGCGGTGACCTCAGAAACCGGAAAGGCCCTGGTGCCCGCCATGCGGATCCACGACTTCAACTTCTCCAGTGTCACCCGCTTCTAGCAGGGTGCGGAAAAAGTCCGCCAGCGGCGTTCTCGCATCACGCAGAGGCTCACCGTGCTGCGGGGGTACGACTCGCCTCTGGGACACTGGGCGCTCACCCATTCTCGCCTGTCCGCAGACGTGGCGCTCATTCTTCTTCGCGTCGCGGACCTCACTGCGGCCTTGCCGGACGGTCTTTTTGCTCCCCCTGCGCTGTGTTGAGGCGAGACGACACGTGGAGCTCCGCGCGAGTATTTCGCCGCCTGCTCGTGCCTGAGCGCCGACCCGTTCAGGCTGAAAAAACCCCCTCGGAGCCATTGACTCGGCCTATGGGAAAGAGTAATGAATTAAGGGAAGTTGGCCGATAAGAGTTCGATACGCCTATGAAGCGGAAACAACAGCGTTTGGCGGAAAAACCGGTTCATCTCCTGACCTTGGCCCCCGACAAGGGCGAGAAGGGAGCGGTGAATCCGTTTGCGCCCTCGCCCTTACGCGCGGCGATCGGCAAGGTGTTCGTCAAGCTCGAAGACATGACCGAACGGTTCGAGGACTGGTGCCAGTACGGCAATTCTGATGGCCGGACCGAACAGCCGATTGGACAACGGGTGTCGAAATGGCTGGGGGCTCCGGTCGCGCGTCATATCGAGCATGAGGTCCAGGCGGAACATGGGTTGGTGCCCGCCCGCCGGTGGGACGGTGCCGTCGGCGATCTCATTTTCAGGCTGCGTGACCGGGCGGGGTTCGTGCAGCGCGCCCTCACGGCGCAAGCGCGGGAACTTAAGGACTGGGTGATCCACCATACCCAATCCACCCAGGCGGAACTCCACGAGTTGCGTGAACAGGTGTCGACCCAGAAAGTGCAGATGGAAGAACTCTCGTCGCAGCTGCAAGACTTGCGTGCGCTGGTGAGCTCGCAACAGCAGGTCTTGATGTACATGGGCAAGGACATGGAGATGGCGCCACCCGCTGAATTGGAACTGTCGCTGGTTCCGCCGCGTGCGCTGCCGTATCGTGAGCGTGACCTGAAGCCGTCGAGAGAGCGTCGCGACGCTTCTGCCGACGCGTCTCAAATTCCCTACCTCAACGCATAGCCGACGCCTGCACATTTCCCCTGCATTGCACGGTATCGAAGCCGGTGCGCTGGATTCGAGCGATCCGTTACCTCCGCACGGCCGCATCAGATCGCGCTGCTCCTGTGCCGCCCTGAGCAACGGGCCTCGTCAGATCATCTCCTACGTATCAACCACGGTGTCGGTTCCACACGATAACGTGCTGGCAACTTCCTGATAAGGCTGCTACTTTGTGCGTCTCCTCGCGGCCGGCCTCTTGCCGGAGGACCAAGGCGTGGTCCTTCTTCTCGCCGATGACATGATCAGGAGTGCGATCAATGGTGAAGCGACGATATCTGCAGATGCTGCTGTCCGGGCTCCTGGTTGCGGAGTGGGCAGCGACATTCGGGGCGGGACGAGCGAGGGCAGAAGCCACGTTGTTCGACAATCTCGGCACGTTGCATCACGAGATCACCACGACTTCCGAACTGGCACAGAAATATTTCGATCAAGGGCTCAGACTGGTCTATGCATTTAATCATGAGGAGGCCATCACCGCATTCACCGAGGCCTCCCGCCTTGACCCCGACGCGCCCATGCCCTATTGGGGCGTGGCCTTGAGTCTGGGGCCGAACATTAATAGCGCCATGGATGCCAAAGCGGAAACCCGCGCGGCGGACGCCATTCACAAAGCCGCGGCGCGGCTGGTCATGGCCACCCCCCGGGAACGGGCCTACGTGGAGGCATTGGCGACACGCTACTCCAGCAAAAAGTCTTCGTCCAGAAAGGGCAGGGATGAGGCCTATGCCAAGGCCATGCGCCGGCTCGCGTCGGAGTTTCCCGATGATGTCGATGCCGCCGTGCTGTTCGCTGAATCGATGATGGTCCTTCGGCCCTGGGACTATTGGCGCGCCGATGGTCGTCCCCAACCGGGGACGGAAGACATTGTAGCCACGCTGGAAGCGGCGCTGGGGCGGGATCCGAATCATCCGGGTGCCTGCCATTACTACATTCATGCCGTGGAGGCGTCGCCCGATCCCCAGCGAGCGCTGGCCTGCGCCACGCGCCTGCCGTCGTTGATGCCCGGCGCCGGGCATCTCGTGCACATGCCGGCGCACATTTTTATGCGGGTGGGGCGCTATCGTGACGCATCGGAGCGAAATGTCCATGCTGCCACGGTGGACCGCGAGTATTTGCTGCATCACCCCCTTGAGGGCAACTACGCAACGGGATACTATGCGCACAATCTCCATTTCCTGAATGCTTCGCTGGCGATGGAGGGGCGTAGCGTAGAAGCCGCGCAGGTCGCCCGCGACCTCTTGGGAAAGATCTCGGTCGATGAGATTGCGAAAGAGCCGTCGCTCGAATGGTATGCGCCGACGCTCTTGCTCACAATGGCACGGTTCGGCCAGTGGGGGGAGCTGATCCGGCAGCCTCCGCCCCCCAAGGAACTACGGTTCACCACGGGCCTCTGGCACTACGTGCGTGGATTGGCCTTTGCCGCGACCACCCGGTTCGGAAGCGCAGAGGGGGAATTGTTGAATCTCCGGAAGTCGCTGAAAGCCTTGGCCAGGGTGAAGACGACGGAAGGGAAGCTGAGTCGTACGCTGCTCAAGGTTGCGGAGCGCGTGCTGGTTGGGGAAATGGCCGCCCGCCGCGGGGAGTATGAGGCGGGGATTCAGGCTTTGCGCGAGGCGCTTCAGCTGGAGGCTACGCTGCCGTACAGCGAACCGCCGTTTTGGTTTCAGCCGGTTCGTCACAACCTGGGGGCCGTGTTGTTACTAGCAGGGCGTCCGGGCGACGCGGAATCCGTGTACCGGGAGGATTTGCGCTTGAATCCCGAGAACGGCTGGGCCCTGCACGGACTCGTGCACAGTCTCCAGGCGCAGCGGAAGGATGCGGCTCAAGAAGAGGCCCGGCTGCGGACCGCGTGGGCTCAGGCTGATATCGCGTTGACGGGGTCGCGTTTCTGAGGGTCGGCCGTAGGGACATGTGCGGGCGTGCGATGGATCAAACAACGAAAGGGAAACGGTGAATACGGAATACGTGTTTCAGACGAGTGAGGAGCCGCGTGAATTAGTGCGACTGCAAATGCTCGAGCGGATATTTGATGCGGGCACCCAGCGGCGCCTGTTGGCGACCGGCCTCACGAGCGGATGGCATTGCCTGGAGGTGGGGGCGGGGGCTGGCTCGATCGTGCGGTGGCTGGAGCAGCGCGTCGGGCCGTCCGGCAAAGTGGTCGCGCTCGACACCGATCCGCGCTTCCTCCGGGGCAGCGGCAGCTCGACCATCGAAATTCTTCAAGGCGACATTTGCGACACCGATCTTCCCCTTGCCACGTTCGACCTGGTCCATGCTCGCTACGTGATGATTCATATCGCGGAGTATCAACGCGCGTTCGAACGGATGCTGCGTTGCGTGAAGCCGGGAGGATGGGTCGTGCTCGAGGAGCCTGATTTTCAAGCCGCTCGCGCGGTGGCCGGCTCCGAGGAAGGTCGGGCCTCGTTCGGTCGGGTATCCGAGGCGATCGAACGGATGTTCAGCTCGCTCGGAATGGATCATGCGTTGGGGGTGAGGCTGCCAGCATTGTTCCAGCGTCACGATTTGACGCAGCTCACCGTCGAGCATGAAGGGCATTTGTCGGCGGGCGGGGGCATGGTGGCGCAGATGATGAAGTTGTCTGCCGAGCAATTGCGGGAGAAGTATCTCGCGACGGGCATGGTCTCGGATGCCGATATCGAGCAGTATGGCCGGTTGGCCGACGATCCCGACTCCTGGGCCATCTATTATGCGACGGTGGCGGTGACGGGTTGGTGGCAACCGCAATGCGGCGGGCGGATGTAAGGATGGGCATGCGTTATATCGTGGGAGTCATGGGGCCGGCCAAGGCCAGGAAGAAGGATGTGGACAACGCCCGTGTGTTGGGTGAATTGATTGCGCGTCGCGAATGGGTTGTCCTGACCGGTGGACGTGATGTCGGTGTGATGGACGCCGCCTGTCAGGGTGCCAAGAAGGTGCCAGGCAGTTTGACGATCGGCATATTGCCCTCGGCTCGTGAACGTGTCTCCAAGTATGTCGACCTGGCGATCATCACGGAAATGGGCAACGCCCGCAACAACGTCAACGTTATGTCCAGTAACGTGGTGGTGGTCTGCGGGCTGATGGGGGCCGGTACAGTGTCTGAGGTCGCATTGGCGTTGAAGGCAGGCAAGCCGGTCATTCTGGTCGGCGCGACGCCGGTTGAAGAAAAGTTCTTCAAGAAACTGGGCGGGCGACTGATCGCTACAGTGGAAAACCCGGAAGAAGCCATCACCCTCATGATGAAGCAGTTCGAGCAACAACAGCCGGATCTTGTCCAGGGCGCGCGCTCCTGGGGCGTCTAGCCCGGACTCTTCACGCAAACCTGCTGCGTCGTCCGATCCTCTCGCCCGGCGGGGCTGTTCTCCTTCGGCCTCCTCGACGGACTGCAAGTACGCCTGCGTCGGCCTCATTTGCGAGCAGCCCCGGCGGGCTTCGGTCTCGAACGCCTCGCGACGGCTTCCATGAAGAATCCGGCTGGCAAGCGGCTGAAACAGCCTCCCAGCTTCGTTCTCGCATCGCTCCGCGGCTCAATGTACCCACAAGGGTATGCCTCGCTGCCTCGCATTGCTGCGGCCTTGCTGGACGAACTTTTTGAACAGCTTGTGAGCGGTTGCAATCCTCTTGCTCGACTCCGAGGATTTTTTCTGGGAACGAACGACGGGGTTAGTCTGCTCAGGGAGCAGCGGGTGATCCGGACAGCGCGCCCTGTTCCAGCAGCACGCCGGAGTTATCGAAGGGGAGCCGGCCGTTCTTCGTATGTAGCACACCCGTGACATGGTAGGTCAGCGACTGATCGCCGGAAAAAGACAGGAGCTGTCTGACGACCTGCAGGGTGGACGTGCTGGTTTCGACGGACGTCACGGCGTCGCTTAGGCGAGGCACGACGAATTCTTTGTTACCCAACCCCCGGGCGAGCCGATTTCCATTCAGATCGAGACGAAAGTCGATGCCGGTCACGGCGAGTTCGACCTCGTTGGGATTCCGGATGCGAAGATCGACCTGAAGCCGTTGCTCAAAGGCGCTGGCCTCCAGCGGGGTGACATTCGTCACGAGCACCTCCGGTGGCTCTCCGTTCATTAGCCAGGTGGCGCACCCGGGTAGCAGCAACCCCGCCAGGAGGCTGGTCAGCAGCATCAGTCGATTCATCCTGCGCATCATACACAAACATCCAATCGTTTGCGACGTGCGTAGAGATTATGCGTGGGCTTGGCGACCAGATGTGCGTCGCGCAGGCCGGGAGGCTTTGGTAGAATGACCGAGCAGAAGTCGATGCGATCGCTCCGAGGAGGATGTCACCCATGAAATTCGTCGCAGACACAACCATCTGTGCCCGGTTCATCCTGCCGTTGGTGCTGGCAGGGGCTTTCGTCTCCAGTGGTCATGCCGCTGATCAGGCTGGTGTGAACGCCTACTTTGCGGGCGGGTGCTTCTGGTGCATGGAGGAAGTTTTTGAAAAAGTTCCGGGTGTCCTCTCGGCGACCAGCGGCTATATGGGCGGGCGGGTGGAGAACCCGACGTATGAACAGGTGTCTGGGGGAGGAACCGGTCATGCGGAGTCGGTTGAAGTGGTGTACGACCCGACCAAGGTGACGTACCAAGCGCTGCTGGATGCGTTTTGGCACAATGTAGATCCGGTGACGCCGAACGCGCAGTTTTGCGACCATGGCAGTCAGTACCGCGCAGTGATTTTCTACCAAGGCGAAGAACAGAAGCGCCTAGCCGAGGAGTCGAAGCGCGCGATCGAACACTCATCGCGACTGTCCCAACCGATCGTGACGGAACTCACCAAGGCCTCGCAGTTTTATCCGGCGGAAGACTATCACCAGGACTTCTATAAGAAGAATCCGATCCGGTACAAATTCTACAAGTTCAATTGCGGGCGCGCGCAGCGGCTTGAGGAAGTCTGGGGGGCCCCATGACGGACGACACGCTGTCGCAGGCGACGCTCAGGCGCCTCCTCGTGGATTGTCGCAGGATCGCCGTGGTGGGGTTGTCGTCGAATCCGACTCGGCCGTCGTATCGGGTGGCTGCCTATATGCAACAACAGGGGAAGGTCGTGGTGCCCGTGAATCCACGGGAAACGGTCGTGTTGGGTGAACCAGCCTACCCGACGCTCTCTGCGGTGCCCGGTCCGGTCGATGTGGTGAACATTTTTCGACGCTCTGAAGAGGCCGGTCCGGTTGTCGATGAAGCCATCAGGATCAAGGCCAAAGCCGTCTGGCTCCAGGAAGGTGTGATCGATGACGCGGCGGCCGAGCGGGCGCGTCGGGCTGGGTTGGAGGTTGTGATGGATCGTTGTTGGTTGAAGGAGCATTGTCGGTTTCCCTCATTTTCTTGAGCATTCCCCCACTCCATGGAATAGTGACGTGTCGGTGCGCGGGTCGTTCTTGCACCGGCTTCCCTGCCCATCATCCTTGGAGGTCAGAGCCATGATGCCCTTGCTCACGGTGTGCGGTCGTGTGTTGTGTCTGCTTCCCTTTGGGCTCCTCGTCATGGGGTGTACACAGTCGGCCCTACAGGCACCTTCTCCACAGGAACATCTTGGCATGGGGATTGTGACGGGAACGCTGGGTGCGCAAGCCCGTTCCGCCCAGTCGGTTGGTGAACCGGCATCCGGTTCGGTGGTGGGTCAGGTCCAAGCGGTGGAAGGCGGAGCCTATCTGGTGCGCGACGTCCGGGGCCAGGAGTACCGCATTCCTCATGATGAAAATACGAAAATTGATCGCCCGGCCCATGTCGGCGACCGAATTCAGTCCTGGTTCGACCGGCATGGGCGTGCCGTGTTGATCCGCAGTATCGAGGAAGATGGTCGATAGGAGCCGTCCGGCACCTGTCGGTCGATTTCCCATCATGCAACAGCCGGATTGGAATGCATTCTGGAGCCGGGTCGCTCGTGCACTCTTTCCCCTGGCCGTGGCGGTGTGTTTGATCGCGGCCATGCCTCCGGCCAGCAGGCTCGCATTCGATCCCACGATGACGGACTACCTGCGACGACCGGCTCCGGAGTCGATCGCGTCCCTCATTGCCGCCTATGCCGAGCAATATGCCTTGGACCCGGCATTACTGCAGGCGATCATCAAAGTCGAGTCGAATTTTAATTCCGATGCGGTGTCGTCGAAGGGGGCAATCGGACTCATGCAACTGATGCCGCTGACCGCTGCGGCCTTTCATGTCCTGGATCCGTTCGACCCGAAGGACAATATTCGCGCCGGAGCGGCTCTACTAAGGGGACTGCTCGACCGGTTCGGCGGGGATCTGTCGCTGGCGTTGGCGGCCTATCACCTCGGTGAAGCACGCGTCAGGCAAACCGTGGGTATGCCGAGCCTGCCTGCCACGCAGCTCTATGTCGATCGGGTGCTGGGGTATTACGAACGGTTCCGCACGGGAGGCAGACAGTCGGTGTTCCACACCGTGGCCCGCCGCCGCCCGACACGGGATCTGGTGAACCAGCCGCGTTCAGCAGAATGAGTGGCGTCCGGTTGCATTTTCCTTGGGAAACGGAGTAGGAAATTTGCCCGCGAGAGATGGGGCGCGGCAGGATCTGCCGTAGAGATCTGGACAAGGCAGAGGCGAAGATCGAGGACGCTCATGAAGAAAAGTGATCGAACAGCCCGATTGGCTCAGTCGGATATCCGCGCGATGACCCTCGCCTGCGCGAAGGTCAAGGGCATCAATATGTCTCAGGGCGTGTGCGATACGCCTGTGCCGCCGGTGGTGGTGCAGGCCGCTCAGCAGGCGATGGCGCAGGGGCACAACACCTATGCCCGCTTTGACGGCATCGCAGAATTGCGGGAGGCGATCGCCGCAAAATTGGCCGTGTACAACCACATCACCGCCGATCCCGAAACCCAGATTACGGTGAGCGCCGGCGCCACGGGGTCGTTTCAGGCCACCTGCATGGCGCTGCTCAATCCTGGCGACGAAGTGATTCTCTTTGAGCCGTTTTATGCCTATCACGTCCAAGCGATCCAGGCTGTGGAGGCGGTGCCTCGGTATGTGAGCATGAGACCGCCGGAGTGGACGTTGGATCTCGAGAGCCTCGAACGGGCGATCACCCCCAGAACCAAAGCCATCGTCGTGAACAGTCCCGGCAATCCTTCCGGCAAAGTCTGTACGCGGCATGAATTGGAGCAGATCGCCGACATCGCCTGTCGCCACAATCTGATGGTGATCACGGACGAGATTTACGAGTATTTCGTGTTCGATGGGCGGGAACATATCAGCATGGCCTCGTTGCCTGGCATGGCCGAGCGGACCATTACCATCGGGGGCTATTCCAAAACCTTCAGCATCACCGGATGGCGTATCGGGTATAGCGTGGCTGAGCCGTCATGGGCCAAGGCGATCGGCGCAATGAGCGACGTGTTGTATGTCTGCGCGCCGACACCTCTGCAGCATGGCGTGGCTGCGGGAATTCGTGCCCTTGCGCCGTCGTTTTACCGCGAGTTGGCTGTCGAACATCAACAGAAGCGAGATCGTTTTTGCGGCGCCTTGGCGAAGGCCGGGCTTCCACCGGCCGTGCCGCAAGGAGCCTACTACGTGTTGGCGGATGTGTCCCGACTTCCGGGAAAGACCGGTCGTGATCGCGCACTCTATCTGCTCGACAAAACCGGGGTGGCAGGTGTGCCGGGAGAGGCGTTCTTCGAAGGACCGGAAGGCCGCCGCTACATGCGGTTTTGTATGGCGAAGACCGACGGCGATCTGGAGAAAGCCAGCCGGGCGATCGAACAGCTCTCGGTGTAGACGGACGGCAAGGACTCGCGATACTAGCGCGTTTGCCAGGATGCGGTTCTGGTCATGGTGCCCCACGTCGCTTTCTTCCCGCGTACCCAGCGATACAGGCCAATCAATTTCCACAGCGAGTTCAATTGGCGGAACCCGAAGTTTTCCAGGACCGCAGCCAGCAGCAACTTCAAGACATCGCGCTGGGCCGGGTAGACGTGGAACGACATCTCTTCCAGCAGTAAGGCGCTCACCGAGAGCAGCACACCGAGGCCCATGGCCGCGACGAGCAGAATCAGCCAGGCCTGCACGGAAACCACTCCCAGAATAAGACCGAGTATCAGGAAGCAGTAGCCGAACACTTCGATCGCCGGTCCGATCCATTCGAAGACAGCCATGAACGGAAAGGCTAGCCAGCCGATCGCCCCGCCCTTGGGGTGAAACATCAGCTCCAGGTGTTTGGTCAAGCTTTCGCAGAGCCCGCGTTGCCATCGGATGCGTTGATTTTTCAGCGTACGCAGATCTTCCGGGGCTTCGGTCCAGCAGACCGAATCGGGGACGAAGGTGATCCGGTAGGGCCTCCCGCTCAATCGCAGGTGGCGATGCAGTCGGACAACCAGCTCCATATCCTCACCGATGGTGTCTGATTGATACCCGCCCACGGCGACGACCGCTTCTTTGCGGAAGATGCCGAACGCGCCGGAGATGATGAGCATGGCATTCATCGGCGACCAGCCCAGGCGTCCGAACAGAAACGCGCGAAGATATTCGACGATCTGGAACAGCGCCAACAGATTCGTGGGGAGGCCGATCTTCGTGAGAAACCCGTTTTCCACGCGACAGCCATTGGCGATGCGCACCGTGCCGCCGCTTGCGACTGTACGGTGGTCGTCCAGAAATGGCTGCACGGCCCGGCGCAGACTGTCCGGCTGGAGGATCGAATCCGCGTCGATGCAGCAAAACAGAGGATAGAGCGAGAGGTTGATGCCGGCGTTCAGGGAATCGGCCTTGCCGCCGTTCTCCTTGTCGATGACGCGCAGGTTGGCATGCAACGATGAATGGTAGATCGCCCGGATTTTCGCAGTCGGGAGCTGGGTGTTGTAGGCCTCCGGGAACGGAAACAGCTCGAACTCCTGGCGGAGGACGTCGATCGTGGCGTCCTTCGACCCGTCGTTGATCACGACGATTTCATATTCCGAATAACTGAGTTGCAGCAGCGAGCGAATGGAGCCGGCAATCGTGGCGGCTTCATTGTATGCCGGGACCAGAATACTGATCTGCGGCTCGAAGCCCGTATAACTGCGCGGCAGGCTTTCCAGCACACGTTCCTGCAGGTATTGCCGCAAGTGGACGATGGCAATGAGGTCCAGCATCAAGTATGCGGCGGTCAGGCCGAGAAAGTAGAGCAGGAACAGCCATTCGGAAATTGAAATGAGGGTTTCTAGCCACATGGATCAGTGTCTCGTGCGTTCAATCAGAATGGGCAGAGTGCGGTGGCTGCGAGTGATGGCGTCCCTTTGTCTGACGGGGTTCGCAGGAATCGGTCTCGACGTCCCGATCCCCCCCGTACAGGCTGCCGATGTTCCCTTGTCGGGACCCATTCCTTCCACCGTCTACGAAATTGAACTGACCTATATCGGCGAGGGCACGAATCCAACCGTCGCCTTCAGCGGACCTCCGCCGACTGCGGCCCCTCTTCCTTATCGACCGTTTGTGCCCATTCTTGAACTGCAGAACCGTCTCGGGGAGGTCCGGACCTTCGGCCCCTGTCGGGGGCAGATGACCAAGACGGACGGGGGCATCGCGTTGCAGTGGAGTGGTGATGGAGCAATCCGATGCGGACAGCGTCTTGAACTGCATCAGGCGGGAAAGCCCGTGGATTTGCTGTCCTACCGGATATTGCGGTTGCGTGGTCGTACGACCGGACCTGTAGTGGTTGGTATCGAAGATCTGGCCGGCTACAAGCGTGAGGACAACCAAAGTCTCAGAACGGTGACGGGCTCCTTCGATCTGACGCTTCCCCTTCGGGAGATCGGCCGGGTCGTCGATCTGCGGCAGGTCACGGCCCTCGTGGTGTCCACTGATGGGCAAGGCGGACAGATTCAGTTCGACAAGATTGAGGTAACACAGGAAGCGCCGGCCGCAGTGAGCCTCCCAGGGACCGGCTTCTGGGTGTGGAATTACCGACAAGCCATCAGGGATCCGGACGTGGTGGTGGGGACCTGTCGTGCGCAGGGCTGCTCACGGGTGTTGATTCAAGTGCCGTCGCAATCTGATGACGAGGGGCTTTGGCGCGAGTATGTGCACCTCATGGGCAAGGTCCGGAGCGCCGGAATCGAGCCATGGGCGTTGGACGGCGATCCCGAAGCCATACAGGAACCGCAACGATTGGCCGATAAGGTACGAAGGCTGCTGCATCTCGCAACGTCCGGCCTGCTGGCGGGCATCCAGCTCGACCTCGAACCCTATCTCGTACCGGGGTTTCTGCAGGACGAGGCGCAACTTCGCCGGTATCTCAGCACCATCGAGACGGTGAAAGAGGCCATGCAAGGTCGCGCCAGGCTCTCCATGGTGATGCCTTTTTGGCTCGCCACGCCGACGGTCGGGGGACGGCCCCTGGCCTATGCCGTGATGGATCTCGCCGATGAAGTGGCCGTGATGAGCTACCGCACCGATCTCGATGAGGTGCAGGACATCGCCGACGATATCCTGCGGTATGGGTCGGTGAGCGGGATCCCGGTCTGGCTGGCCGTCGAGACGACGGTGTTGCCGGTTGAACAGCATGTGGTGTTGCGCCGGGCCCCAAAACCAGGGCACGCGGATGCCCTCTTAGATCGCGACCACCATCTGTTGCGGTGGCGACCGATGGACGAGCCGAGCAATGCAGGTCTGCATCGGGAGTGGTTCCGGGTGCATCGACGATTCACAGTCAGGCCGGAACAGCTGTCGTTTGCCGGTCGTGCTCGTGTCCAGGTGTCCTCGGCAATTCAGGAGATACTGCGCACCACCTCGCACCCCAGTTTTGCGGGGGTGATGATTCACGATCTCGATGGATTCCGCGCCCTCGCCGAATAACGTCGGGTGTGTCGGGAGAACAGGGTCGTCACGGATGAACGATCCCCGCAAGTGGATGAATCAACGAATGTCTGCAGCCGGTCTGCTGGCGGGGAGCCTGCTCGCGGCGGGCTGGTTTTCCGTGCCGACCACGATGATTGCCGCCATGGCGCCGGATTCCTCTCCGCGTCAGATTCTCCAACAAGCCAAAGCCATGGAAGCGGAACAGCGGTATGAGGAAGCCATTGCGGCCTACCGGCAATACCTCATGGCCAGGCCGGACCATGATGATGTGCGGGCGACGGTGGCGAAACTCCTGTCCTGGCAGGGACAATGGGATGACGCCATCGCCATTTACCGCGATCTTCTGACCCGCCAACCGCTGGATCATGACAACCGTGTGAGTCTGGCTCGAGTCCTGTCCTGGAAGAAGCAATTCGCCGAGGCGCGGGAAGAATTTGAACGGGTGCTTCACGATGAGCCGACGCATGCCGAGGCCCTGGCGGGCCTGGGGGATCTGCTGTTGTGGAACGGGCAACGTGAGCAGGCGCTTCCGTACTACGAACGGGCGGTCGCGGCTTCCGGGGATGAAGCGTTGGAGGCACGGTTGCGGGCCGTGAAAGCCGAGATCGAATCGGCTACTCCGGCTTCCGATCCGCCGTCTACCCGCAGCAGCGAACCGGAACCGACCGATGGAAGTCGGGCGTTGGAGCGAGGCCGCCGCTTGGAAACGATGCGCCAGCCTGAGGACGCGTTGACTGTGTATCGCGAGGGTCTTCGAGCGTCTCCAGGCCATGATGAACTGCGCGCTGCCGTGGCACGGCTGCTGTCCTGGCAAGGGGCTCATGCCGAAGCCGCCGGGTTGTACCGGGAGGTGTTGGCTCGTCATCCGGAGGATCAAGACATTCGCGTGGCGCTGGCGCAAGTGTTGTCGTGGCAGAAACAGTTTGACGAGGCTGGGCGGCTGTACCGGGAGGTTTTACAGGCGGAGCCGACTCAGATCGAGGCTCGTCGTGGACTGGCGGAGGTGGCGCATTGGCGGGGTGACCGATCGGAGGCCCTGGAGCGCTATGAGGCGCTGTTGGCCGAAACACAGGATCCAGAAAGCGAAGAAAGGCTGCGGGCCATTCGGGCGGAAATACAGGCCGCGGTACCCTCTGTTGCCGAGCCGCCTGCCAGCGTTGCCTTGACAGAGGCGCGGCCGTTGCAGCCGCTGAGGAATCTCATGGAACGGGCCACCAGATTCGAGGTGGCCAAGCAGTATCACGAGGCGGAAGGCGTCTACCGCGAGGCGCTGCAGGATTATCCTGACAACGACGAGATCCGTAGCGCGTTGGCGCGCCTGTTGTCCTGGCAAGGGGCTCATGCCGAAGCTGCCGAGTTGTACCGCGAGGTGTTGACGCGGCATCCGGAGGATCAAGACATTCGCGTCGCGCTGGCGCAGGTGTTGTCGTGGCAGAAACAGTTCGAGGAGGCGGGTCGGTTATACCGAGAGGTGTTGCAGGCCGAGCCGACCCAGATCGAGGCTCGCCGTGGACTGGCGGAGGTGGCGCATTGGCGAGGTGATCGCTCGGAGGCCCTGGAGCGCTATGAGGCGCTGTTGGCCGAGACTCACGACCCGGCCATTGAGCAGCGGATTCATGCGGTGCAATCGGAATTGCTGGTCTCGCCACGGGCTTCGGTGGGGCAGGGGCTGACCGGACTGCGGCTTCCCTACCGGGATTACGCCAAGATCGGTTATGGCCACTATTCCTATACCAAGAATCAACCGGACGAGCGTGACCTGTTATTTGAAATAGCCAAGCCCTTCGGGAATCAAACGCTGGTCTTGCGAGTTGAACCGATCAATCGGTTTGGATTCCACGACACGCCGGTCTCGGCCGAGTTTTATAGCCCCTTGTGGCAGCGAGCCTGGGGATATGTCGCGGCACAGGGGACGGTGAATCCGAATTTTTCCCCCAACTACTCCTTTATTGGGGAGGTGGCGCAAGGACTGGGTGGGGTGCATGCCTCGCTTGCGCCCATCGAGCTGTCGTTCGGCTACCGGCGATTAAATTATAAGCAGGACGACATTGATCTGCTGATGCCTGGGCTGACGGTCTTCCTGCCCTTCAATCTCTGGCTGACCGAAAAGGTGTATCTCATTCCCAACACGGGCGCGGTCACTCTGGCCTCTCAGCTCACCTGGCGACCGACGGAACGCCTGCAGTTCTTCGCGTCCGGCTCGTTCGGCACCTCCGGTGAACGGATCGTGGCGGCGCAGGACTTTACCCGTGTAGGGAGCCGTACGATTCAAGGGGGCGTCACGTTTCCGATCAACGAGCGATTCTCCGCCGAAGCGGCCGGATACTATGAGGACCGTGGATTTCTCTATGTCCGTCGGGGCGGCAACTTCAACCTGATCTATCATTGGTGAGTAGATGCTGCATCGCACGAGTGTCCGTATCGGTGGTCTCGCGTTCCTCATGCTGCTCCTGCTGATGGGCGGCTGGGCGCTCTTCTGGTCGCAATCCGACCGGCCCTACGAGGTTCCGGAACAGGACTTTTACCGGTTTCCCGGTCTGTCGGGGCCCAATCATGTCACAGTCGTGCCGCCGAAAGTGCCGACCTCCTGGAACAGGTATGGGCAGGGATCGAGCAGTCGTCTGGCGATTCTGCTGACCGATCCGGACTCCTGTTGGCTCGCGTTGGCCCACGGGCTCAAGTCGATCGGCGTGCCCTTCCGCATCACACGAGACGTGCGGGAAGCCCTGTCTCACCGGACGGTCTTGGTCTACCCGATGATCTCAGGAAAAGTGCTGAATCCTGCGGAGTTGCAGGCGCTGGCGGAATTTCCGAAGACAGGTGGTACGTTGATCGGCGTGCAGGTGCTGGGTGGTGGATTGAATCAGGTGTTCGGGTTTCGTGATGCCGTTGCCTCGCGTCAGCGGTATGACCTGACATTTTCCGGGGGTGCTCCGCTGCTGTCGGAACTGACCGATCCACAAGAACGAACGTTGCGAATCGGTGTTCGGGAAAAAAACCTGGAGGTGATGGGTACGTACGGCTATACCGACGCGGCAACGCCGCTCGCGCGTTTTGACGATGGCACCGCCGCCGTCACACAGGTCGCACATGAGCGTGGCCGGGCCTATGCCATCGGCGTGGATCTCGGGTTTCTGCTGTCGAAAGGCTACAACAATCGCGGAGATGAACTAGTCAAGACCTTCGACAATCAGTTTGATCCGACGCTGGACGTGTGGCTGCGGCTGCTCAAATCCATCTACCGTGCGACGGAAGAGCGGGCGGTGACGCTCGGCACGGTGCCGTTCGGGAAATCGCTCTCCGTCATGTTGACGCACGATGTCGATTTTACCCAGTCCATGAACAATGCGGTGGACTATGCGGAGTACGAGAAGAGTCAGGGGCTGGTCGGCACCTATTTCATTCAAGTGAAATATATTCGCGACTACAACGATGACATCTTCTTCAACGACGAAGGGGTGCGTCACCTGGCGCGTCTTGCCGAGCTCGGGATGGAGGTGGGAAGTCATACGATCGCGCATTCGAAGGTGTTCGACCAGTTTCCCGTGGGGACTGGTCGTGAATCCTATCCCTCCTACGCGCCGTTTGTGAAAAGCCGGAGAACGGCCTTCAACGCCAGCCTGCTGGGCGAACTGCGGGTCAGCAAGTTCCTCATCGATCATTTCTCAGGACAGGACATTGTCTCGTTCAGGCCGGGGGAATTGTCGAATCCATTCGGGCTGCCTCAAGCACTGCATGCAACAGGGTTTCGGTTCAGTTCAACTGCCACGGCGAATAACTCGCTCACCCACCTGCCCTATCAATTGACGTACGACCGCCTGACAGAGAGTGAAGTCGATGTGTTTGAGTTTCCCGTGACGATCGAAGATGAAGAATTTCCGAAGTTGGGTGACCGGCTTCCGCAAGCGCTTGAGCTGGCGCGGAAGCTCAGCCGGTATGGAGGCTCGATGGTGGTGCTCATTCATCCGAATGTCCTCGACCACAAGCTCGCGTTCGAGAAGGGGTTCGTGGAAGGCGTGCGTCCTTCTGCCTGGTTTGGTTCGGTGGGAGGGTTCGGCCGGTGGTGGGCGGCGCGCGATCAAGTTCAATTGGATGTGGTGCGCGAGTCGACGGAACTGCGGGTGACGCTGACGGCGCCAAGTCCCGTCTCCGGGTTGACCCTTGAGGTGCCGAACGGATGGGAACTTGCGCGTTCCGGCTCCTCTGTGCAGGGGGTGGAGCAACAGGGAACGATCGTGACCGTCCCCGAGTTGCAGGGCACCCACACCGTCCGATTGACGCCGCGTGCCATGATTCCCGCAGGCCGTCGCGCGTCACCGGCCGGTCGTCGCACCTAAGCTGCGTTCGAACGGGTGGTCAGTCTCCCAAGCGACATGGCGCGCGCGGCGACTTCCTAGGCCGTGCGCACCTGTGGAGGGATGGCGGAATTCGGCTGGTCCGTCTTCACGTGTGACTGCGCCATGAATGGAAGCAAGTGTTCCTTTGCCTCGACGGTGGTGAGCGCCTCACAGAGTTGCGTCAGGCGCTCGATCGTCATCCAGGGCAGATTCGAAAGAGCTTCTGCAGCCCGATAGCAGACCCACCAATGCTCATCGCTCAAGAGGGCGATGAGTCGCCCTTCATCTTCTTCGACGCCGACCTTCCCCAATGCCGATGCCGCTTGAAGGCGGACGAACCATGTCGGATGGGAGAGGTGCGTCCGGATCGTGGCAACATCACGAGGATCGCTGCATTCGCCAAACAGGAAGAGGCAGGCCGACAGTACATCATCAGGCGGCGTTCCCTTCTTCAGGAGGGCTCTGAGCGGTGGCAGCGCATGCTGGCTCTGGGTCGCCGCAAGATGGCGGATCAGGCGGGCCCCGATTTCCGGGGTGGCCTCACAGGCGGCCTTCGCGATGGCCTCGGCCGCAATGTCCGCTCCGGCCGGTTCGAACATGGCGACCACTTTGAGGGGTGACCAGTCGTTGCGACGGCTGAGAACGGGAACCAGGAGTGGGATCGCCTCTTTCGCATCGATCTGTAAGAGGGCTTTGGCTGCGACCAAGGAGACAAAGGCATTGTCGGCCTGCAGCATCGCGGCGAGATCGTTCCAGATTGATCGTTCCTGAAGGTGGCCGAGCGTCACGATGGCCAACAATCGGCGGCGGAGCAGCCTGGCGTGGAGGAGTTCTTTCGCGAATTGGTCCGTCCCTGTTCGTTTGGCGAGTTCCTTCAGATTCGTGCGCGCCTCTCCGCGGATGGACTCATAGCAATGGTTCCAGAGGTAGAGCAGCACGATGTGGTCGCGCGTCGTGAGCGGTGGCAGCGTCTCCGGCACTTCGACGACACATTGGGCGAGCAAGGGCCGCCAGGTCTCGGTGACGGTGCGCCGCCGACGGTCCTTGGTGAGGCGTATGAACCGAAGCAGGAGAATGCCCAGGAGCAGCAGAAATACGGCGGAATAGATGGTGATCGCGGCGAGGCTGCCGATGCGGAGCGTCAGGTTTGACTGGTCCAGAGCCAGCACACGATGCCTTCCGGTGGGTGGCTCAGGCTGCCTGGCCGACGAACCGTTTCAGTCGACTGGTCAGTTCGCGCGGGTTGAACGGCTTGACCATATAATCGCTGGCGCCGGTCTCCAATGCGCGTTTGATATCGTGCTCGCTGCCGTCGGCCGTCAGCATCACGATCGGCACCTTTCCCCAGCCGTCACGCTTTCTGAGATAGGTGAGCACCTGTAGTCCGCTCAGAAACGGGAGCATCACATCCAGCAATACAATATCCGGTGGCGCGATGGTATCGGCGAGTTCCTGGGCCTGCCGGCCGTCTTTGGCGTGGATGACTTGGTAACTCGCCCGTTCGAGAAGAAACCTCAGGAGGCTCGCCGTGTCTTCCTCATCTTCCACCATAAGTACCCTGAGTTTGGGATGTGCGACGCTTTCCATGCACGCGCTCCTTCGGTGACGAAGCATGAGGGGCCTGAACTGTCAGACGGTTCTGGCCCGGACGAGTTCATTCTCTTGTAGCATGAATTCCTACAACGCACGAACACTTCTTCATTTTTGCCCTCGGCATAGCTTACCTGGATGGGGATGCCGGGAACGGCGCACACCGCTTACTCATAGGTGATCTGAACACGTTCAAGGTATGCCGCCAGCGTCACGAGGTGTTTTCGAATGGAGGCGTCATCGGCGACTTTGGCCGCCGCTTCCACGTGACCTGCGATGGTGGTCATGGCGTGAAAGCCGTAACTGCCGCTGACCCCTTTCATGCCGTGGGCGACTCGCTTGATCGTGTCGAAGTCCTGTTTGTCGACGGCGTCGGTCATCGTCATGATTTCTTTGGTCCGGTTGGCCATGAATTTGGGGATCAGTGGCTCGAATGATGAGTCCACCACCACCGGAAGGGGTCCGGTCCCGAGGTCGGATGCCACAGGTGCCGTCTCGCTCATCAGGCCGCCTCCTTCCCGGAGCTGGATGGTAGGTAGCGCCGCACGGCCTCCAGCAACGTGTGTTTTTTGATGGGTTTGGTCAGGTAGGCGGTGACACCGGCCGCGCGGGCCTTCTCGATGTCCTCTTCAAAGGCACTCGCTGTCAGCGCGATGATCGGGGTCGCCTCACGCCCCTCCGTGGTTTCCCATGCGCGAATCGCGCGGGTCGCAGCATACCCGTCCATGATCGGCATCTGAATATCCATCAGGACCAGGTCGTACCGGCCGGCTTGAAACGTGTTCACCCCCTCTGCGCCGTGTTCTGCCAGATCAAGGCGGCAGGACAGGGCTTTCAGAAACAACGTGATCAGGACTCGATTGTCTTCCATGTCTTCGACAAGCAGCACCCTGAGCGGGTGGGGGTCGGACGTTGAGGAGTGATTCGCGCTTGGCGGCTGAACGGCTTGCGGAGGCGCTGGTGTCCGCAGCGCGCTGTTGACGGCGTTCAGGAGTCTGGTGCGGCTGAGGGGTTTGTATAAGTAGCCAGCAATGGTCACGGTATCGGTATAGCGAGCGGTGGCGTGGCGCACCTCCTCGGTGTGTAAGACCACGGGCATCGCCACGGTGTCTGCGCGCTGCCGTAGGGCCTGCGCCAGGGACATGCCGTGTTGATCGGGTAAGTGGCTGTCGACGATGGCCAGGTCCATGGGTTCATGTCGTGCGTGAGCTGCATCCAGGGTAGCCAGGGCGGATGTGCCGGTGTGCGATTCGATGATGGTGGCACCGAGGTCGGAAAGGTGCGCCTGGATGATCATTCGGCTGACGGGGTTGCCGTCGACGACGAGGATTCGACGGCCCTGCAGATCGACCGATGGCGCCGCCGATGGGGATTCGGTAGTGGGCATTGACACAGGGGGAAGGATGAACGAAAAGGTGCTGCCTTGCCCGAGGATGCTCTCAGCCGTGAGTCGGCTTCCCATCATGTCGATAAGTCGTTGTGACAGACTCAGGCCGAGCCCGGTGCCGCCATACTTGCGGGTTGTGGAGGAGTCTCCTTGCGTGAAATTCTGGAAGATGGCAGCGATCTTGTCGCGCGGGATCCCGATGCCGGTATCCGAGACGGAAACACGCAGGGCACCGGCCATTTCAGGCTCAGGAACCGGCTCCACTCGAATCACCACTTCGCCCTGCTCCGTAAATTTGACCGCATTCCCGACCAGGCTCACGAGGACCTGCCGCAGACGTGTTGGATCGCCAAGGATTGAAATGGGGACCTGCGGATGTACGAAGGCCAGGAGGGTGATGTGTTTGGCGTGGGCCAGGACGGCCATCGATTCCGCAGTCCGATCGATGAGTTCATGAAGGTCGAAGGGGATGGATTCCATCTGTATACGTCAGGCCTCTATTTTGGACAGGTCGAGAATGCCGTTGAGCAAGTCGAGCAGGCTCGACGCGGCGCGACTGAAACGATTCTTGTGGCCCCAGACCACAGCATACCGCCGATCGGCTGGCACCCACCGATTTCCCGCCTTCTCCTTATCGGTCAAGCTCGACCGACCTTGAGGCTTGCCGGTTGGCGTAAGGTGTTGGTCCTGCCGGATGATCTCGAGACAACTGTCGTAGACAGACTCTGTGGCGATCTGTGTGAAGCGGAGACTGTTGCCTTGTTCAGAGGCATTGCCGAGGGTGGTCGACATAGGGAGTGGTTGGTATGAGCAAAATTCTTGATGAGGCTTGAGGCTTCTGCCCATGCATGGTATGTAAAACGATCGTCCCCACACCGAAAAACTGCCTCCAGTTCGAAATACCAGGATGTACACCATGAAGCACCACCCGTTGTCTCTTCTCTCACTTGTCGCGGCCCTGTTGATGGTACACGCGTGCAGTCATGCGCCGCGGCCGCAAGAGGCTGTCTGGGTCGAACCGGCAGCGGGGGAAATCTCCCTGCACCGCGGGGAGAATGCGGTGCTGGCCGGTGAGTGGGAATATGAAGAAGGTGGGATGGTGGTGCCGTTGAAGTTGGATCGATTCGGCAACGGCTCGTATGATTTTAAGGATGGGCGGTTTCGGACCGACGTGCTCACCGATCACCGATGGGCAGGGGCGTGGGCTCAGCGGGAAAACGATCGCGAAGGGGGATTCGAGATTACCCTGTCGCCGGACTATTCAGAGGGTGAAGGTCGCTGGTGGTATACCCGCATCGAAGAGGACCGTGCGCCGACCAAAGCCGGCGGGCGCTTCCACGTGGTGAAAGTGCAGTCGATGGCAGACAATCACCCGGTGCCTGCCGAACAGGCGCCCCATTAGCCGCTACCTGTGCGTGCCTTCCCCAGGGTCTACCTGCTCATAGAGCGCTGAATAATCCATCTCTCCCAAGCCCTGGGCTATCGTGCCGGTGAGCAGCGATCGCACACCCTGAAGCCCTTCGGTCGATAGGCGCGCCTGCTGAGCGGCCGCCAGGAACAGGTCGACATCTTTGAGCAGATGCCGGGTGGAAAAGTTCGGCTGTTCATACTGTCGCTTTGCCAGCCGCGGTAATTTCTTGTCGTACATCGTGGCGTAGAGCGCGCTTTTGCGTAGGACCTCCATAAATGTGTCCTGATCGACTCCGCCTTCGCGAATCAGTCCGAGACTCAGAGCAAAGGCGGCCATTTCTGCAGCGATCAGCTGATTCAGCGCGAGCTTCATCACGGCCGCCTTCCCCACCGGTCCGACTAGGCGCACGTCTGATCCCAAGGTCTGGAGCAACGGCGTCCATTCGGCATAGTCCTCCGGTGTTCCACCGACCATGATCAACAAGGTGCCTGTCTTTGCTTCCGCGATGCTGCCGAGGACCGGCGCTTCCACATAACGGCCGCCCAGGCGAGTGATCTCTGCCTGAATCGAGCGGCTCTCTGCAGGACCGATCGTTCCCATCTGGATCACCATCCGCCCGCTGATCGCGGAACGGTTTTTCGTATCGAGCAGGACGGCACGAATCGCGGCCTCGTCTGCCAGCAGGAGCAGTACCACGTCTGCCTTGGACATGGCCTCGGCCGCAGTTGGAGCGACAGCAACGCCCAGTTGTCGCAGCCGTTGGGTTTTTCCAGCAGAGCGGTTATAGACCGACAGGGAGTGGCCCGCGGCATGCAGCCGCTCTGCGACCGCTTCTCCCAACAATCCTGTCCCGAGCAGAGCGACGTTCATGAAACACCTCCGAGGATGGTAACGCGAACGGGCATGGTACAGAGAAGCGGCGGGGATGAAAAGGGCTAGGGCTGTGAAGCACGCGTACCGGACTGTGCGGTGCTGTGTCGAATGAGGTGCGTGCGTGCCGGCGCGGGCAGGCTCGAACCGATCGCCAGTGTACCCGACAGTCTGGGGTCGGAGCGATTGAAGGCAAACGGTTGGCCGGAGGCCGTGGTAGCCTGTCCCCCGCTTTCCTCAATGAGCAGGACCCCGGCGGCAATGTCCCACTCATTGCCGCCATCCAGGGTGATGGCCGCGTCGGCTCGCCCGGCCGCCACTAACGCAAGAGCATAGGCGATGGACCCGATCGGACGGCAGCGAACGTGTGGCTCTAAGGCCTCAAACCGGCCGACCCGAAGCTCCCAGGGATTCACCAGCGCGAGCGGGCGTTCGGTCGAGGCAAACGGCGGCTGGACAGGCTTGAGGAGACGCTCGATACGGAAGCCCCGCCCGCGCATCGCTGAAAAAAATTCACCGGTCGATGGATTGAAGATGGCGGCAACGATCGGCCGGCCCTCTTCGACCAAGGCAGCCGACAAACAAAATTCCGGCACCCCTCGCACGAATGCGCGTGTCCCATCGATCGGATCGACGATCCAGACGCGGGTGCGGCTCAGACGCGCATTTGTGTCAGCCGTTTCCTCGGACAACCAGCCGTCGTCAGGAAAGGCGGTCGACACGCAGTCGTGCAGGATGCGATTGACCGCGAGGTCGGCGGACGTGACTGGTGAGTGATCCGCCTTGGTGTAGGTGTCAAATCCGGCTGTCGACAAGCGAAGCGCTTCACGACCGGCTTGATGCATGGCCTCTGACAACAGGGCGAGTTCACGATCCATTGTGCTGTGGCTCCTCATTCATTGGATTGAACGAACGATTGCGTGTCGTTCCTTCACCGTACCAGGTCTTGGCGCCGGAACAAAGTCCGGAGTGGCGTGGGCTTGCGAGAGCCCTTGACCCTCCCGCGGCTTCCGCGTACAAGCTGGGTGAACGATGAAGCTGAAGCACAAACATTCCCGCAAAGCAGGCCTGCCGCCCGGCACGCTGGTCCACATCGGCGAAAAAAAGTCGGAGAACGTCACGATCACCGTGTACGAGTACGGTGAAGGGCAGTTCCAAGAGCGATCGGTCGCCAGGCCGGAGGACGTGGCCTTGACGGCAGAGCCGACGGTTCGCTGGGTCGACGTCGGGGGCATTCATAAGATGGAGGTGCTGGAAGCGTTCGGAAAGATGTTCGGCCTCCACCCGCTGCTGCTCGAAGACATCGCCAATACGGATCAGCGCCCAAAACTCGACGACTACGGCACCTACGGCTATGTGGTCTTGAAGATGCTCTATGAGGGGCAGAACGAAGGCGACATCAACGTCGAGCAGGTGAGCCTGGTCTTCGGGGAGAATTTTGTGCTGTCGTTTCAGGAAAACGGCGGCGATGTGTTTCAGGGGGTGAAGGAACGGTTGCGGAACGGGAAGGGTCGGTTACGCCATGCCGGCGCAGATTATCTGCTCTATGCGCTGATGGATTCGATCGTGGACCGCTACTTCGTGATCCTGGAGACATTGGGGGAGAAAATCGAGATGTTGCAAGATGTGTGTGTGACGAATCCCGGTCCGGAAACGCTGCGGGATATCCACGCGCTCAAACGGCAACTCCTGTACTTCCGACGCTCGGTCTGGCCGCTGCGAGACCTCATGAACAATCTCTCGCGGTCCGATGGGCAGTTTTTGCAGGGCTCCACCAAAGTCTTCTTCCGTGACGTCTACGACCACATCATTCAGATCGGCGACACCGTCGAAACTCTGCGGGAAATGGTGTCGTCGATGATGGAGGTCTATTTGTCCAGCGTCAGTTATCGGCTCAATGGCGTGATGAAGGTCTTGACGATCATCACGACCATTTTCATGCCGCTCAGTTTTATCGCCAGCATTTATGGGATGAATTTCGAGCACATGCCGGAGTTGAAATCGCCCTGGGGCTATCCAGCGGTGCTGGGCGTCATGGCCGTGACCGGTCTGGCGATGCTGTATTTCTTCAAGCAGAAAAAGTGGCTTTAACCAGGAGGTCAGTCGAGGACCTCAACGCGATCCACGAAGTAGGGCGTTTCGCCGAAACAGGTGGTGGGGATATAGCGAAACTCCTTGTAGTGGATGACGACCCGCTTGCCCATCTGTCCGTCGAGCTTCTTGGCCACGTTCTCGTCCCACACCGTGAAGCTCCAGAGCACCGGGGCGACGCCCGGCACGGTTGTCATGGCCAGCTCACCTTCCTGCGTCTTACAAAACCATCCCTTTCGGGACAGCTTCTGCAAGTACCCGGCGCGATCTCCGTCGGAGTAGCTCCAATTAAAGACGACCAGGAGATAGGCTGCGCCGCCGAAAAACAACAACGTGAAGAGAAATTTGGGTCTCCAGAGCCAGGCTACAGGAAACAGAATGGTCTCCCACCACGTCATAGCACTCCTTTTCTGACGGTTACTTCACGTCTTGAAACAGCCAGGGAGCTTGGGTGCGGCGCCGTTGTTCGTACTCCCCGATTTGCGGCGCGTGCTGAAGTGTCAGGCCGATCGCATCCAACCCGCGATACAAACAATCTTTGCGGAAGGGGTCGATCTCGAAATGATAGGCCGTGCCTTCCGGCGTCGTGACCTGCTGGGTTGCCAGGTCGATGGTCAATCGATAGCCCTCACGGGTGGCCACGCCGTCGAACAGCGCCTGGATGTCCGATCCCTTGAGGACCACCGGAAGAATGCCGTTCTGGAAGCAGTTGTTGTAAAAAATATCGGCGAAGCTGGGCGCGAGAACACATCGGAAGCCTTGATCGAGCAGGGCCCAGGGCGCATGTTCGCGCGAAGAGCCGCAACCGAAGTTGTCCCGCGTCAGGAGAATTGAGGCCTGCTGATAACGTGGTTGGTTCAGGAAAAACTCAGGATCCTGCGATCCATCTTTCCGTCGCCGCCAATCATAGAACAACCCTTCCCGCAGACCGGTGCGCTTGATCGTCTTCAAAAACTGCTTGGGAATGATTTGATCAGTATCGACATCGACCCGGTCCAAGGGAGCGACCAGGCCGGTGAGTGTGGTGAATGCATGCATGGTATGTCCTTTTGTGCTGCGTATCTGCCGGCCGCTGTCATTAACGGACTCGGCCCCAGGATCGAACGGCCTTCCCGCTTATGACCACTGGCGAATATCGACAAAATGTCCTTCGATGGCGGCCGCCACGGCCATGGCCGGCGACACCAGATGGGTGCGTCCTCCGGCCCCCTGACGACCTTCAAAGTTCCGGTTGCTGGTCGAGGCGCAGCGTTCACCCGGCTGCAGGACATCGGCATTCATGGCCAGACACATGCTGCATCCTGCCTCCCGCCATTCGAAGCCAGACTCCTTGAAGATACGATCCAGTCCCTCTTGTTCCGCCTGCTGCTTCACCAGGCCGGAGCCGGGGACGACCATGGCGTGCACGCCGCCGGCGACTTTCTTGCCTTTGGCAAACGAGGCGGCAAGGCGGAGGTCTTCGATCCGTGAATTGGTGCAGGACCCGATGAAGACCTTGTCGATTTTAATCTCGCGAATCGGCATGCCGGGTTTCAGAGCCATGTATTCGATGGCCCGCTCGGTGGCCTGGCGGAGTTTGTCATCCCTCATGGTGCTGGGGTCCGGCACAGTGCCATCCACGCCGGTGACCATGCCGGGTGTGGTTCCCCACGTCACTTGCGGCGCAATCGTCTCGGCGCGTAATTCCACGACCGCATCGTACTTCGCGCCGGCATCGGTGTGGAGATTCCGCCAGGCTGCCACCGCCTGGTCCCAGAGCGCCCCCTTCGGAGCCATCGGACGGCCTTTGATATAGGCGAACGTAGTCTCATCCGGCGCCACCATGCCGGCGCGGGCTCCGCCCTCGATCGACATGTTGCACAGCGTCATGCGGCCTTCCATGCTGAGCGCCCGAATGGCGGAGCCTGTATATTCGATGACGTAGCCCGTTCCGCCTGCCGTGCCGATCTTGCCGATGATGGCCAGAATGATGTCCTTCGCGGAACAGCGCGGCGACAGTTGGCCGTCTACGCGGACTTCCATCGTCTTGGGGCGCTTCTGAACCAGACATTGCGTTGCCAGCACATGCTCGACTTCGCTGGTGCCGATGCCGAATGCGAGCGCGCCGAAGGCGCCGTGAGTTGACGTATGGGAGTCTCCGCAGACGATCGTCATGCCCGGCAGGGTGAACCCTTGCTCGGGACCGATGACATGGACCACGCCTTGCCGGATGTCGTTCATGCCGAACAGGGTGATGCCAAAGGTCTTGCAGTTATCATCCAACGTTTGAATTTGTTTGGCGCTGATCGGATCGGCAATGGCGACGCGGCGATCGGTCGTCGGGACATTATGGTCGGGAACCGCCAGTGCGGCCGCCGATCGGCGCGGAGTGCGGCCCGCGACCGTCAGTCCTTCGAAAGCCTGCGGCGAGGTGACTTCGTGCACCAAATGGCGGTCGATATACAGCAAGGTGGTTCCGTCCGGTTCCGCCCGAACCACGTGGTCGTTCCAAATTTTTTCGAACAGTGTGTGTGCAGCCATGGCCATGCTCCTTATAAACCCGCGCCCTTGCGAGAGATTGGGGCGCGGTACTCGCGCGGAGCTATTATATATGCGACCAGGCCTGTCGCATCAAGGGCAAAGGGGCTCGGAAAAAAATGCCTCTTCAGATTCCACCATGGCGGACCGATAAGGGTTCCATGGAACAGGAACCCATCGATGCCGACCACATCACGATCCCCCGCTGGACGATCAAGCGTGATCCCCGGGCGCTGGGGTGTTCCATCTGCGGTTCGGCGATCGTGAAAATTACCGCCGAGTGGCGACAGGTCTCGTTCTGCACCTGCAGACTGATCGAGTATCGTGTCCTGCCGCGGGCTCCCAAGGCCTTGCCTGCTCCCTCCCCCGCCTCAGATTCACGCAAAGATCCTTGATCTCGTTGGAGATGGAGGCTCACATGGCACGATGGCAGTGGGCGCTTCTGACTGCATGCTGCTCGATCACGCTCGCATTCCTATCAGCCGAGGCAAAAGATCGGCCGCATGCGAAGTCGCTGACGCGACCCGCATTGACCGTCCCAGCCTCATCATTGCGATCCTGTACCGGCGAGGATCTCCCCGGCACCTGGAATCTGGTGACGTTTAATTCTTCCTACGGCTTCAAGAATCCACAGGCTCCCTATCTGTTTCCCTATCAAGTTTTCCACTACTCACGTGAGCAGGGTGCCAAGTCGGCTCACTCCCGTACGCCGATTCTCGAGCGCGCAGAGCGGGTGTTTGAGGGCGTGCCGCTGGATCTGAGCTATCAGGTCGAACAGGGAGGCCGCGTCCTGCTGAAGTCGAGAAGCCAAGACGCGGTGGTGGAAGTGTGGTCTTGCTCCATCGTCGGGCAAGATTCGCGGCCCAAGGATGACGGCACAGCTCTCCGACGCGGCGACTTGGTCATGACCCTCCTCGGTAGCCACGGACAAGCATTGTTCGTGCGGCATCTTCGAAAAGACGCGGCATAACTTGGCAGGCGGCAAGCCGCCGTGCTACTACCCATCGCATGCGGAATGCGGGGCTCGCTTTCTCCCGCTCTCTTCCGCCGAGGAGGCCGTGGACGATTCCATTCACGTATGGCGGCGACCGGAGGTTGTCGAATGGTCTCAGCAACTGCTCGACAGCTACCGCCACTGCGTCGGCCGGGACCTGCTGCCCCGGTTGGGCGGGTCTGAGGCACAGGCTCACGCATTGTTCCACGCCCCCTTTGTAACCGTGTCGCACGGGACGCAAGACGATCCGATCTTGAATTACGGATCGCAGCTTGCGCTGACGCTCTGGGAGATGACCTGGGAACAGCTCGTGCAGACCCCCTCCCGGTTGACGGCAGAACCGGTGAATCGTGCCGAACGGGAACGCATGCTCGAACGTGCCAACCTCCAGGGATATCTCGACAATTATCAGGGCGTCAGAATATCGAGCAGCGGGCGCCGGTTTCTGATTGAGCAGGCCCTGGTGTGGACTGTGGTCGACCAAGCCGGGCATCGTCGAGGGCAAGCCGCAACCTTTTCACACTGGACCTTCCTCTAGCCGCCGGAATCGTGGCACGAGCTCACTTCCGACGGAGACCGACTCCGAAAACATGGTCATCGGTCTGATCCATAATCCGCCTTCTCCATAGAGTTGACGGTAGACGACGTATGCCTCCTCCGTTTCCGAGTGCCGGGCGACGCCCAGCACTTCGTAGTCCTTCCCTTTATAGTGACGATAGCGACCCGGTTTGATCATGGTGTATCCTTGTGATTGTTACTCTGCGAGTCAGTCTATCGAACCGCACATGCCATCACAACTCTCTCAGCAGAACGAGCGTCGGCACGATGTCGTGATTATCGGCGGCGGGTCGGCGGGGTATGCCGCTGCGCGGACGGCGCGCGATGCCGGCGCGGATGTGGCCATCGTCGATCAAGGGCCGCTCGGGGGGCTGTGTATTTTGCGCGGCTGCATGCCGACGAAAACCATTCTCCGGTCGGCCGAAATTATGGCCCTGATGAAACGGGCAGGGGAATTTGGGTTAACTCCGGTCAGCGCACGGGCCGATCTCTCGGCCATCGTCGACCGGAAAAACCGCCTGGTGCAGGAGTTTGCCGACTATCGCATCGCCGCGTTGCGCGACCCTCGATTCACCCTGTATGAGTCGCGCGCCGAATTCATTTCTCCGCATGAGATTCGTGCGGGCGCATTGCACATTCGAGCCACAGCCTTCGTGATTGCCACCGGATCGCGCCCGGCGGAAGTAGCGATTCCCGGATTGGAGCAAGCCGGGTATCTGACCAGCGATGAGATGCTTGATGTACGGCAGGCGCCGTCGTCGTTGCTGGTGTTGGGGGGAGGGCTGGTCGCAGTCGAGTTTGCCCAATTTTTTTCTCGCATCGGCACCAAGGTCATCATGGTGCAGCGTGGCGCCACGCTGCTCTCCGATATGGATTCGGATGTCGGACAGGCGTTAGCGTCTGCCTTTCAGGACGAGGGCATCGAGGTGATTACCGGCGTGTCGTTTGAGCAGGTGACTTCGTCGCCAACCGGTAAGACCGTGCAGTTCCAACAGAACGGTCTTTCCCATACCCGTTCGGCCGCTGTGATCCTTCACGCTCTCGGTCGTCGTCCCAACCTGAAGGGGCTTAATGTGGAGGCGGCTGGGGTCGATCTCCTTGATGGTTGCCTGGTTGTCGGCTCAGATATGCGGACCTCGCAGCCGCATATCTTTGCCGTCGGCGATGTGAACGATCTCACGCCGATTGTGCACTTAGCGATTCAGCAAGGTGAAACCGCTGCCTTCAACGCGACGCATCCTGATGCGCCCGCGCGAGTCATTGATCATCGGTTGGATAGCGAGATGGTCTTTACGGATCCGCAAGTGGCCATTGCCGGTTTGAGTGAGCGCCAGTGCCGTGAACAATCGATTCCTTACCTGACCGCTTCCTATCCGTTTGCCGATCACGGCAAGGCCATGTGTCTCGGGGCGTCTCACGGATTTGTGAAACTGTTGTGTCGCCCGGATAGCGGCGAGCTCATCGGCGCGCAGATTGTAGGGCCTGACGCAGCAGAACTCATCCATGAACTCATTGCCGTCATGTATTTCCACGGGACCGCGCAGGACTTGCTGCGCATTCCGCATTACCATCCGACCCTTGCAGAGATCGTGACCTATCCAGCCGAGTCGATCCTCGAGCAAATGGGACTGGTATGAGGCGGAACGTTCTCGCCCTCGCCTGCGCGCTGTTGCTGTTGGTGGCCTGGTCCTGCGGGCAGCAGACCTGGGAGGCTGCCATGCAGGCCGGTGAGGCGGCGGTGCAGCGGGGACAGTACGAGGAAGCGGAACGGATCTATGCGGCCGCGGTCAAGAAGGCGGAAGAGTTCGGTGTGCATGATCGGCGCGTCGCGGTCACGCTGGCTCGTCTTGCGCAGGCCTACAGCGCGCAGGGGAAATACGTCGAGGCCGAACTGATGTATCTGGAGGCGCTGAAGATTTATCAGGATGTGCATGGCGAGAATCATCTCGATGTGGCCGCGATGCTCAACAACCTCGGGGTGTTGCATCGCAAACACGGACAGTTTGCCGACGCCCAGCGACTATTGACCCGGGCGCTGGCGATCAAAGAGAAATTGCTGGGGACGGAGCATCTGGAAGTTGCGCTGGCGCTGAGCAATTTGGCCGCACTGGCGATGGCTCAAGGTGAGGCTTCCCAGGCGTCGATGTTGCTTGCGCGGGCGTTGGCGGTGAGGGAAAAGCAGTTAGGGGTCGATCATCCCGATGTGGCCAAGACCCTCGTCGACTATGCTGCCGCATTGCGAAAGATCGGCCGGAGCGCTGAGGCGGATGCCCTTGAGACACGAGCAGATGAGATTCGAGCGAAAGCGAAGTCCTGACGTCGAACCGGGAAAAAGTTGAACCATTCGGATAGACCGGTGTAGCGTAGTGACTCGATGTGAGTCAGGGAGCGGGATATGTCTGATTTGCGGACCAATGCATTGATTGCGCGTGGCGTGGGCGTGGTGTGCATCGCCGGCGGATTCATGCTGGGCGTCTACGGGCTGGAGTTTCCCAAGACCATCTGGTTGCAGACCGCATTGGGGCTGTTGGTGACCGGGATGATGGCTCAAGGGTATGCGATGTATTGTTCCATTCGGTGGGTTCGGGAACAACGTGATTCGGAGCGGTAGGCGGTCGATGGGTATCTTGTATCGTGAAAAGAAGGGCTGGGGTTACAGGCTGACGACCGTGCTCCTGCTGTGCTTCGCGATTATGTCAGGATGCGGGGGGCCGTGGCGTGATCGGTATTTGGACAAGGGGTTAAAGACGCTCACGCAGGACGAGATTGCGGAAAAATTCGGCCCCCCCAGCACCGCCAAGACGCCGGTCCTGGGGGGTAATACGGTGTGGACCTATCGCGTGCCCATGGGTGATCGGGAAGTCCACCCGTGGGACCCCAGCAGCCTGACTTCGGGAAGAAAAACAAAAGCCGCGCCGTCACCGTCGCCGTTCGGAAAAAGCTTGGCCGGAAGCGAAGAGCCCTATCGGGAGCCGTTGTATTGTTATCGGTACACATTGTCCTTTGACGAGGACAAACGGCTGAAGGACTGGAAACGCGAAGAATGCGTTCCTCGTCCGACTGAAGAAGGTACCGAGTCGCAGTGAAGCCTACAGACGACTCTATGCGAGAACTGTTGCCGGTGATCGGATCGAGCGTCTTCTTCGATCTGTCGAAGTCCATTCTTCTGCTGCTCATCCTCCTGCTCGCGCGAACCATCCTGGTTCGTTGGATTAAGGGCAATCCCACACTGACCATCGACGCCAAGCGTCGCTGGATTGTGACCACGCGCAATAGCATGGTGCTATGCCTCTTCGTGGGGCTCGTGGTGATTTGGGCACACGAGTTGGAAGCCTTCGCGGTCTCGCTCGTCGCATTGGCGGCCACCTTGGTACTGGCCACAAAGGAGCTGATTCTCTGTTGGAGCGGCGCCGCACTGCGTGTCGGGGGCGGGGTCTATGGAGTCGGGGATCGGATTCAGTTGGGCACGTACCGTGGGGTCGTCCTCGAATACGATGTGTTTGCCACGAAGCTCCTTGAGATCGGTCCCGGACAGACGTCACACCTCTATACGGGCCGAACCGTCGTGTTTCCCAACAGTCTGCTTTTCGGCAATCCTCTCATCAAGGAAAGTCCATCGCAAGAATATGGTCTGTACGTCTTAACGGTTCCGTTGTTGAGCACTGACAATTGGCAGGCCGCCGAACAGGCGCTGCTCAGCGCGGCGAAGGTTGAATGCGCCCCCTTTATGGACCAAATGGGCCGGCAGATGAAACTGCTCGAACAGCGAAATCTTCTGGAGGCTCCATCGCCGGAGCCTCGTATCACCATTCAACTTCCTGAGGCCGGCCGTATTCACCTGGTCCTCCGCTTTCCGGCTCCGGATCGCGGTCGTTCTCGAGTAGAGCAAGCCATCCTCCGTCGCTACCTGACCTCCTTTCGCCCGTAACGTTTTTCTGCTCTTGGCAAAAATCGGCAAAAACGTTGGCAAACGCAGTTTGTCGAGGTATTGATGAGTACTGCATGCCGGTCGGTCTTTTGGGAAAGCCGGAAACCATATTTCACTTCAGAAAGGGGTTGTTGATGAGAAGGTCACTCGCTGTCGTGGTCGCTGCTGCGGTTGTGGGCATGAGTTCACTGGCCCTTGCCGATGATCTGGGCTTAGGAAAAATGTCTGAGGGAATGAAGCAGGACGCGGGCGCATTGTCCGATGATCTCAACGCCCAGAAAGAGGAGCTGAAGAGCGACCTCAAGGCCAAGAAGGAATCAGCAAAAAGCGAGTTGAAGGCGAAGCGGGACGAGGCCAAAGCGAAGAAGAAGCAAGCGAAGGCCGACGCCAAGGCGAAAAAGGAACAGGCAAAAGCCAAGATCAAGGCGAAGAAAGAAGCCGTTCATGCCAAGGTGAAGGAGGCGAAGGGGGCCGCCGATGATGCCGCCAACGAGGTCGGGGCGATGAAGAATGAACTGAAGGACGCAGCGCGGTACTAAATGACCACGATGACATAGTCGGCGGGAGCTGTCTCGCCGAAGCGTGAGGTCCACGGCCTGCAATCGGATCGCTCCGGTCGCAGGCCGTGGCGTTTTAGCGGAGAGTGAGTTGTTGCGGCGGACGGGCTCTGTTAGAATCCCCCCCGCCGTATGAAGATCGCGACCTTTAATGTCAATTCCCTTCGGAAACGTCTTCCAATTGTGCTGCAATGGCTGGAACGCCATCAACCGGATGTCCTGTGTTTGCAGGAAACCAAGGTTCAAGATAGCGAATTTCCACTGGCCGCACTCGCCGCGTCAGGCTACGACATCACCTTCCGCGGAATGAAAGCCTACAACGGCGTCGCGGTGCTCAGTCGCACCAAGCCGGAAGCGATATCATACGGATTTGACGATGGAGGCGATGTCGAGGACGCTCGTCTGTTGCGGGTGGTGATTCAGGGGATCCCGATCATCAATACTTATGTGCCGCAGGGGTTTGAGATTGAATCCCCGAAATATCAGTACAAGCTGAATTGGTATGAACGGCTACGAAAACACTTCGAATCGCATCTTTCCCCGAAGGAGCCGGCGATCTGGTGTGGAGACATGAATGTGGCCCCAAGACCCATTGATGTCCACAGCCCGGAGAAACATCTGAAACATGTCTGCTACCACGAAGACGCGCGCAA